>JAIVWA010000470.1:0-4180 GCA_049190255.1 Gammaproteobacteria bacterium
GGGTCCCGAAACCGTAATCCGTTTGAGACTCTCGATGGAGCGCCGATCGCGTTCCGGCAGTCTGGCGATAATGTCATATTCGTCTTTGCCTTCGCGGTAAACGCCCGCCTTGACACCATTAATGGCGGCCTTGATGGTGTAGGCAATCGTGTAAGTATCCAGTCCCAACAGCGCCGCCTTTTCTTTGTCTACCCGTACCCGGATTTCCGGCTTGCCCTTGACGAAATTATCCTTCAAATCGATCAGCCCGGCAATATCTCTGATTTCCTTGCGCACCCTGGCTGCCAGTTCACCGAGTACAAATATATCTTCGCCGGAGATTTCGATGTTGATGGGGGCGCCGGTGGGCGGACCTTCTTCTTCTTTTTCCACCTGAACTTCCGCCCCTCTGATGGTTTTTAAAATCCGTTGCCGGATTTCATTGACGATTTCAGAAGACGGCCGGGAGCGGTCGTGGAAATCTCTGAAGTCCAGCACTACCCGGTTGATGTGGGTACCGGTTCCGCCCTGGGAAAAGGGATCCCCTCCCAAGGCACCGATATTGGAAATCACATAACGGATGTCTTCATATTCGGAAACAATCTTTTCCGCCTGGGCGACCAGTTTGTCGGAAGTATCCAGGTTGGTGCCTTCCGGCGCCTTGATATTGACATAGGCGCGCTTGGGCTCGGTTTCCGGGAAAAATTCCACACCTTTGCCGAAAATGTTGAAGGCCGTGACAGCCGCTATGAGCAGCACAAAAGAAGACAGCACCACAACCCAGCGGTGGCGCAGGCACCATCTCAACAAAGCCAGATAAACCCGCTTGACGACCGGTTCCTTTGGGTGCGGATTGTTCTTCGGGTTGACCGGCTTTACTTTTTGGTAGCGGGCGGAAAGAACCGGATTGATGATTAGCGCCACAAATAGCGAGGCGCTTAATGCCATGATGAGAGTCATCGGCAGATAGCCCATGAATTCGCCCATGATACCCGGCCAGAACATCATCGGCGAGAAAGCACCCAGGGTGGTCAGGGTGGAGGTGATCACCGGCCAGGCCACCTGATCGGCGCCGACGCGAGCCGCCTCCTGGCGGGACATACCCTGCTGCATGTGCCGGTAGATATTTTCCACGATCACGATGCCGTTGTCTACCAGCATGCCCAGCGCCAGCATCAAGGAAAAGAGCACCACCATATTCAAGGTCACATTAAAGCCGGTCAGCAGGGCAAAGGTGATGAACATGGAATACGGAATGGCCATGGCCACGAAAACAGCTGATTGACCGCCGATGAAAATAAAAATGACGGCCAGCACCAGCAGCAACCCGGATATGATATTGTTTTCCAGATCGGCCACCATCAGCCGAACATCGTTGGACATATCAGCCGTCAGGTCGATTTGCAGGGTCCGGGGCAGCTGGGGCCGCATTTCCTTGACGATTCGTTTGACCTCGTCGGTCACCCGCACGATATTCTCCCCGCTGCGTTTGGACACCCCAATGGTGACACTCTTTTTCCCGTTGATCCGGCTGCGGGTTAAGGCATCCTTATGGGAATCTTTTATGGTGGCGATGTCGCGCAGGTAGACCGGTTTACCGTCGCGCACAAAGGCCACAATTGAATAAATTTCCGACGGGTGCTTGAACTCCTCCGGAACCCTTACCAGATACTTTCCTTCCCCGATATCCATACTGCCGCCGGGCATGTTGACGTTGCCCCGGGTCACGGAGTTGATGATACTGGAAAACGGTACGTTGTATGCCCCTACCCGATCCAGGTCGAACTCAACGCGGATTTCCCGCTCCAGTCCGCCGCTGATGCGGGCTTCCAGGACTCCGGTGATGGACTCGATCCGGTCCTGCAAATCTTCCGCCAGATTCTGCAGCCGGCGCAGGCTGAAGGGCCCTGAAAGGACCACCCGGATGACGGGCATATCCGAAAAGTTGACCTCCTGAATGACCGGGTCATCGGCCAGGTCGGCCGGCAGGTCATTTTTGGCCTGATCCACCTTGTCTCTGACTTTTTGCACGGCATCATCCAGGTCTACCTTGGGCAAAAACTTAATGGCCACCGTGGAAAGGCCTTCGGCTGATGTGGAACGAATTTCTTCAACATTATCAATCCCCTTGAGTTTGCGCTCGATGGGAATGGTAATCAGCTTCTCCATGTCCTGGGGCGCAACGCCCTCATAGGTGGTGGTAACAAATACATAGGGGATCGTAATATCCGGAAAAGATTCGCGGGGCAGGGTGGCATAACAGTATAGGCCGACAATAACAATAATTACCAGAAGCGCCAGAACCGTTACCTGTCGTTTAAGAGCAGCCTGATTGACAATCATTTAACAATCACTTTCATCCCGTCTTCGACTTCGGTCTGCCCTTTAACGATCAGATGATCGCCGGCGTTCAGCCCGCTGGTAATCTGCACCCGGTCGCCTTCAATCACCCCGATGGAAATGGTGCGGGATTCGGCCACGCCGTCTTTTTCAACAAATACAATTCGCTCCCCGCCCTTGTCCACCAATGTAAAAAGAGGGGCAACGACGGCGTCCGAAATAACCCGGCGGACAAAGGCCACCCGGCCGATCATGCCCGGACGGATATCATGGTCGGGATTGTCGATGATCGATCTTACCAGAAAGGTCTTGGTGGCAGGATCGGCTTTAAACGACACAAAATCAACAGTACCGATTAAGGTGCGCTCCGGAAAGGCATCTATTTTAACCGATGTTTGCTGACCTTTTTTCATAAATCGAACATCGAGCTCCGGCACCCGGACGTTGATTTTTATTTTGTCAATATTGACGATATCAGCAATGGGCTTGCCGATATCCGCGTATTCGCCCACATCTAAGTACAAATGGTTGACAATGCCCGTTATGGGGGATCTGGGAAATCCGTGATTGTATCTGACTTTGATTTGCTCAAGATCGGTTAAGGCCAGCGTACGCTGGGTTTCGCTTTGATCGAGTTCTTCCCTGGCGATGATTTTGTTGTCATAAAGCCGCAGCCGTCGCTGATATAAATCGCCGGTCAGCTTGTAGGCGGCCTCGGCATGATCCAGGGAAGCCTTGAGCGCCGAAACGTCTATTTTTATCAGCAGGTCCCCTTTGTTGACTTTTTGGCCCTCACGGGGACCGATCCAATCGACACGGCCGGCGGTGTTGGCCGCCACCTTGACATCTTCGGAAGCTTCGGTTTCACCGGGCAAAAATATAACATCCCGTAAGGTCACCGGTTCGACGATCTCAACAGAGACGGGAATGGCAGGCACCTCCGGCGATGTATTTTCGGCAATGGCCATGGATTCCTGATCCTGACAGCCTACAAGCACAAAGGCTGCCATCAAGGCCGTCAAAACAATCGTCAAAAGAGTGATTCTTGTTTTCATTTAACACTTTTCTCCCGGGCTTAATCCTTGAAAGGCAAGCCGCAACAATCTTTCGGGGCGTTGCGGGTCTGCCAGTTCAGGCAAGACCTGATTCATGTTTAAATTGAAATCGATCAGGCTGAGCACCAGAAACGCCACCTCATCCGCATCTGCCGGTTTGACTTCTCCTGCTGTTAATCCGTTGGTATATATTTGTTTAACGGCGTTGAACATGTGGCGCTGGTATTTTGGAAAATCATATTCCGGGGCCCCCTGGGGCGGTCCGTACATGAGCCCGTGAATCATCTTATACAGGTTTTGGTATTGCTGAACGCCCTCTGAGATCCGGCGATAGAAAAAAATGAACCGATCCAGTACCGTCCCCGACGTCGAAAAAATTTCGTCCAGTATTTCCTGCTGGACATCTGCGGCCCATTCCAGGATGGCATAAAAAAGCCCTTCTTTGCTTTTGAAATAATAGTACAGAACCGGTTTACTGACTCCGGCCCGGTCCACAATTTCCCGTACCGAGGTGCCGGCATAGCCCTTCTCCGCAAAGAGCGCTGTAGCAGTTTCAAGTAACCTATCCCGGGTATTCGGTTCCAGGGAATTCATCTCATTTTTATTTTTCATTACTGACGCATCCGTAATTGCAGACCTCGTTGAATAGTTTATTGGTTGAATGGTTGATTAGGTAAATTATAGTCATAATTTCAGAATGTTACGATTCTTGAAACATGAAGTGTCCAATTATTTTGCAAATATGGGATAAATCCATATTTACAACCTCTTAACCAATCAACTAATCAACCAATCAACAATCTCTG
>JAIVWA010000471.1:0-4165 GCA_049190255.1 Gammaproteobacteria bacterium
GGAAGTTTGGAGTATTCGAGATTCTCGAGAACTTTTGGCAATCTTCAAAAATTACTTTTTGGCAATATAAGGAGCAAATTATGTGGTACTTCGCGTGGATCTTAGGTGTGTTGCTGGCTTGCGCCTTCGGTATTATCAACGTGATGTGGATGGAAACCGAAGAAATGCTGGGCTCAGAAAAGGATAAGTCCGTTTCATTAAAAGATTAATCCAATGGCTGCAGCAGTTCGATGGTTATGTTTTCAGGTCCTTTGAAAAAGGCAATTATTAAGCCGGCGCCTTCGGTGGGCGGCATGAAAAAAGAGTAGCCGCGTTTGGAAAGATCTTCATAAGCCGCCTGAATATCTTCTACCTGCAAACCGATGTGATCATATCCATAGGAAGATGGGGTAAGGTTTTCCCTGATTTCTTCACCCTCGCGGGCAACCCGCAAGTTGATGTCAATACCCTGAAGGTCCAGCGTCGCACCATCCGCGGTTCCGAATTTCCGGCGTTTAACAAGTTTGGTGCCAATGGCCTCCTCAAAAAAGCTGATCATTTTTTCCAGATCCCGACAGATTAAATGCACATGGTGCAGGCTGTAAGTCATTTACTTTCTCCTATCTCTTTGTTTCTGCATGAACTTCTTTTTGAATTGCTGAGATTTTGCGAATCCATGGTATTGATTTTTGGACCTTATCCGGCAACTCTTTGACGGCGTCAGCCGCTTCGGATTTAATCGCATAAACACCGTATAGCAGAGGATACCACTGTTTGCCCTTATATACGGTTTTATAATAGGCCACATTTTGATTCTGCAGCAGTTTATGTGCTTTAATGAAGTTCAATAGCGATTCTTCATTCCGGACGCCCAGTACCTGCAGGGTGTAAAAAGATGAATTTTGATCAAGGAGCCAGCTTTCACGGTAAATCGTATTTTTTACCTCGCCTTTTTTTTGAGCCGCGGGCCGAATGGGAGGCGTTTTTGCTTGCGGTTGTTCAACCTGGGCTGTCGGTAATTTCGCCAACTCCTTCGGATGTTCCACAGCCGGTGGTTGCTCGCTTATTTCTGCTGCCGCCGGGGGAACGCTTTTCTCCGCCTTTGGTGTCACCCGGCTTACGAATTTGGGTGTGCCGGAATCCCGGACGATAGGGATTTTAGCACGAAATATGGGTATAGATGCTTTTTGATTATCAGGTAACGGGCTGGGATCCGACCCCAATTGATTGAAAACAAACAGGCCCAGGACGGCCGTGGCAATTGCGGCAACTCCCCAGCCGACGGCTTTAAAAGGAATATTTTCCAGCACTGTTAAAATGTTCCCCCATGGTGATTTTGGTGAATATTTTCTCTTGAGCCATCGATCTGCGTATTCGTTTATACGCCCGGGAAGCCCGGCCGATTTTTGATGGATCTTTTTGAGGACAGCAGGTTTAAAAAGGCTTTTTCCGGTATAGCCGGCCAATGCCGGCCGGTATTGAAGATATGAGTCGGTTTCTATTCTTGTCAGCACCGGCATGGTAATTTTATTGATCGCCATGTCAGTTGCGACTGCTTCTGAAAGAGTTGCAATATTTTTACTTAAAAGCGGCTCACCAAACAGCACCAGCCGCTTGATTTTGTCTGAACTTGCCGGGACCAGGGCTTCCTGCAGCAAAAACCTCAGATCCATTTCAGGGAGCGTATGCGCATCGTCAACGATTACAATCGGATCTTTGACATCCTGCTGGATAAAGACCGGGTATCCATTTTGTTTTTCCCCTGTCGAAGCCGGATCTGGTAGATTGGGACGGTCGGTTTGGATCCGACTGGCTTTCCAGTTTCCATCGCGCGTAACCAAATATCGATGCAGCAGGCTGGTTTTTCCGCTCCCGGATTCACCGATTACCAGAACAAGCAGATCCGTTCCCTGAACCAGGTGATCAAGCACCTGCAAACGCTGCTTAAAGGAATCAAAAGGGTAGTAAAACTTTGCATCCGGTTCGGGAGAAAAGGGATCCCTTCCAAGACCTAGGGCAGATCTGTAATTTAGTTCCTGATTGATCTGAATCACGGTTTTACCCAAAAAGGGAGTTATACTTTCCTGAGTCAGGCTCGGTTCAAGGTTTGGGTTTCCGCCCTTCGGGCTTTGGGCTTCGACCCCACATACTCAAAATCAAGCTGTGGGAGCGGCTTCCAGCCGCGAGAAATTGATTATGTCGAGTGGTTTTTGTTTTTCAGCGTATCCATGTGAATTATGCTATGTATATTCAGAAAGTCAAGAATTTGTTATATTTGAGGAGCCGGGGAGTTTCACTCCTCCATTAGCTAAGGCGCATAAATAGAACACTTTTGGACTGCCATGGCAGCTTCCTGAAGGGCTTCGGCAAAAGTCGGATGACCGTGGATGGTGCGGGCGATATCTTCGGAACTGGCGCCGAACTCAACAGCCAGCACGCATTCGGCGATCATGTCCGCTGCGCGCGGGCCGATGATGTGTACGCCCAGAATCCGGTCGGTTTTTTTATGGGCGATGACTTTGACAAAGCCCTCGGTTTCGCCCATGCAGCGCGCCCGTCCGGCACCTGAGAACGGATATGTGCCGGTACAATATTCAATATTACGTTCTTTGACCTGTTCTTCGGTAAGCCCGACACTGGCTACCTCCGGCCAGGTGTAGATCACCGATGGAATGGCGTCATAATTGACTTCGCCGGGTTTGCCGGCAATGCATTCGGCCGCTGCGATTCCCTCGGCCGAGGCTTTGTGGGCCAGCATCGGCCCGGCAATGAGGTCGCCGATGGCATAAATGGATGGAATATTGGTACGATAGGATCCATCCACCTGCAGATGCCCGGTGTCAGGGTCCGTTTTAATTCCCAACTTTTCGATACCCAATCCCCCGGTGCGGGGGCGGCGGCCTACGCTGATTAAAAGAGGGTTACAGGATAGGCTTTCGTTGCCTTTTTTCGTTTCCAGATCCACCCGCACTGATTTATTGGATATTTTGGCAGCGGTTACTTTGGTCTGCATCCGGAAATTAATGCCCTGACGCTTGAGAACCCTTTGCAGCTTGCGCCCCACCTGTCCATCAAGGGTGGGGGCGACCCTGGGCAGCATTTCAATCACCGTTACCTTGGCTCCGAGCCGCAGCCAGACAGAACCCAACTCCAATCCGATGTAGCCACCGCCTACAATTCCCAGATGTTTGGGGACAGAATCCAGGTTTAAGGCTTCCCGGGAGCTGATCAAATGCCGGCCGTCAAACTCCAGACCCGGTACCGACACCGGCTCTCCTCCAGTGGCCAATATTATGGCTTGGGCCTGGAGACTTGAATGTTCAGCTTTTTTAGATCCTGAATCGTTTTGCTCAATTTCGACGCGATCCGGACCGGCCAGCCTGGCGGTACCGTGGATGATTTCAATTTTGTGGCCTTCCAGAAGTTTTCTAACATTTTCGGTCAATTCCCGGACAACTTTTTCCTTGCGCGCCATCATGGTCGGCAGGTCCAAACTCACCCGGCCGGTTTTGATGCCGTGAACCGCAAACTGTTCTTTAGCCAGATGGTAGTATTCGCTGGAATCCAATAGTGCTTTGCTGGGTATGCACCCGACATTCAGGCACACACCCCCCAGACGGGGTTCCTTTTCGACGCAGGCCACCTTCATACCCAGCTGGGCGGCGCGGACCGCAGCCACGTAGCCACCGGGACCGCTGCCTATGATTACCAGATCGTACTTTTCTTTATTAGCCATCATTATTCTATATCTCCAAAATCATTCGTTCCGGGTTTTCCACAAATTCCTTGATGCGTTTGAGGAAGGTGACCGCTTCTCTGCCGTCCACAATGCGGTGGTCATAGCTTAAGGCCACATACATCATGGGCCTGATGACGATTTCATCATCGATCACCACCGGGCGTTTTTCAATTTTATGCATTCCCAAAATAGCGCTTTGGGGTGTGTTTAAAATCGGCGTACTCAACAGGGAGCCGTAAACTCCGCCGTTACTGATGGTAAACGTGCCGCCCTCAAGATCTGCCAGTTCAAGACGATTTTCCTGGATTTTTTTAACGTAATCGACAATGGCCTGTTCCAGCCCGGCGAAACTCAACTTGTCCGCATGGCGAATAACCGGAACGACCAGGCCGCGTTCAGAGCCCACCGCCACTCCGATGTGATAATAGTGGTGCTCGATAAAATCTT
>JAIVWA010000472.1:0-4166 GCA_049190255.1 Gammaproteobacteria bacterium
TAACCACGCGGGTAACTAAAGGTAATCCCTCATTTTCATCCATTAATTTTTCGAGTTGCTTACCAAAGCGATCGACAACATCGTAGGCACTTTCAGCGCCGCTTGCATCAACATCTGCGATTACCCAGCGGATGACATCCAAAGGCCTGAACTCCGGCTCAGGGTGGCCATTGTCATCAACCGTGACCAACAGGCAACCTTTGGGACCGGTCTCGCGGATATGACGCCCTTGAATGCATCCTGAAAAAACCACCAGCGGATCATCCAGCAGGGTTTCATATTGATGAACGTGCCCCAGGGCCCAATAATTGTAATCTTTGGATCCCAATCCTTCCAGCGAACACGGGGCATAGGGTTCATGCCCTTCACGGCCCGAGGCACAGGTGTGCAGAACGCCAATGTTAAAATGACCCGCCAACGGGGGGGGATAATTATTAGACAGGTCCTTTTTTACGGCCGGCTTTGCAAAACTTTGGCCATGAATGGCGACATTCAGGTCATCAATGGTAAATGTTTCAGGTTTATTGGCAGGAAACAGGTGAACATTATCCGGGAGTTTAAGCTTTTTAGTGATCTTGCTGGCGGCATCGTGGTTTCCCCCTACAATGTAAACGGGGATTCCGGCTTCTCGCAACTTGGCAGTCTGGGATACTAAATGTAATCCGGTATTATAATCCTTCCAATCACCGTCATACAGATCACCGGCAATGAGGACGAAATTGACACTCTCGGCAATGGCGGTGCTTACCAGATTGTCAAAAGCGCGACGGGTCGCTTGACGAATTTCATCTTTTGGGGCCCCTTCGTAGGCGTCGAGCTTGTGAAGGGGACTGTCTAAATGAATGTCAGCAGCGTGAATGAATTTAAACATACTATTATTTTAGCAGATCCATGTGTCCTGTGCGGACTGAGTCGGCAATCAGTTTGCCGGTTAACTTTAATTTTCCCAGGCGACCTTTCCTGCCGGCCACTATGATTTCGTGAAGATCTTCCCGGGTAAGTGGCGGTCTTACTTCGGCAGGCTTTTTCACAAGGGTTATGGATTGGGTCGGGCAAGCAGGGACACACACACCACATCCAATACAGCGGTCACGATCCACCACCGCCGGCTGCTTTTTTTGGGAAACGCTCACCGCACCGACCTGGCAGCGTTTCACACAGGCACCACATCCTTCGCAGGTGTCCCGGTCGACGGCCGCATAAAAGTTAGAGACCCAAAAATCCAGTGGTTTGGGGAGGGTTTGTTGAATGCCTAACATCCCACAGCAGCATCCGCAACATGAGCAGATGAATTCGGCCTTTTCCGTATTGGACGGCTGAAGCACCAAACCCTGTTTCTGATTCTGTTCGATGATCGATATCGCTTCTTCCCTGGTAATTTCTCTGCCGCTGCCGCTTCGCAGGGCCGTCCGGGCTATGCCGCCGATACCAAGGCAGGTTTCTTTACGGTCCGTAACCTCACAGGTCTTGCCCTCCAGCGACTTTTTTTTGCGGCAAATGCATTCAAAAATCGCAAAGGGTTTTTCAGCCTGCTGCAACAGTGTCATAACTTCATCAAACGTGCTGACATTATGCTGCGGGTGAATGCTCTTAGCGACCGGAATGGTGCGCATCTGCGGAAGTTTCGTACTTAAAAATGCAAGACCGAATTTTTTATCCGAGGTATATTCATTGAAATCCTTGATAAACTCGGGGGTTAAGCGGTTCAATTGAAATTCGTACATTCCCACCACAAGGGGCGCATTGCAATAATGCATTTTGCCATGCTTTATTTTGGATTCAATTCCGCCCTTTTTCTGAATACGATCAAGACTTTTTTCCAGTTCTTCAGGTGAAGCGACCCGATGGCCGGCTCGATTAAAAATCGTATCAAGGGGCTCAAATTTGTAACTCAAACAACCGGCAATCCCAGCCTCCTCAGGTGTAAAAATGTGTTTCAGAATTTTTATCTCAACCCCGGACCGGGTAGCTGGAAACCCGACGGCTTGATTGTCTAAATGCTTTTGTAATTCGACATAAACCTGATTATTTTGTTTCATGCAACATCTCCGTTATATAGCGGTTGTCAAAAAAACGTTCTGTTATTCGAACGTTTTTTTCTACAACCACTTATACCACCCTTCCGTATTTCGGAATTTATTTTTCAAAAGCGGTATAAATCGAGAACCGGCTTAGACAAACGAATAGGGGCTTCTATTTTTTTTGGGGTTCATCGACGATAATAATTTTTTCGTTTTTTTCAAATGTTTTCTGACCGATTCCCGACACCTGCATTAGATCTTCCGGTATTTTGAAAGGCCCGTATTTTTTGCGATACACAATGATTCTATCCGCATATTTGGGACCGACTCCGTGTAATTGCATCAATTCTTCCGCTGAGGCCGTGTTGATGTTAATTTTTTCGACATCACCGGCGGTTACATGGATGACGCTGATCAGGCCCACTAAAATCACTACCTGTAATGCAATAAAGAACTTGCGATTTAACATTTCCCCCCCCTTCTCCAGCCGTTTTTGCCTCCCTGTCAAGGGCATGGAAACATCATAGATTGCCACTGTCAAGAATATTTAGCTACTTTAATTTTATCAGATTGGGAAATCATCAATGTGGCCATCGGGTTGCACCGGTTCATTAACGGCCCACTAAATTCGTTTGGCAATATGCTGGCCGATGCCCTTCATAGATTGAATTCAGAAATCGCGACTTCTAAGAGATGTCATGTTTACCTTCTCAGAATTCGGATCCAGCGCCAGACGTTCAAAAGCCCCATCAAGGAGGTTGCCACATAGGTCAACGCGCAGGCAAACAGGATTTTTTTGGCGGCCGGAATATCCTCCGGGGGAATATAGTCTCCGGATGACAGCAGCGGAAGGGCGCGGTTGAAGCTGGCATCAAACTCGGTGGGAAGGGTCAGGAGGTGCACCAGCACCGGGATGCCCAGGGTGCCCAATCCGCCAAGAAACATCAATACACCGACCGACGGCGCCCGGGTGAGGGCGGCCAGGAACGGAATTGCCATCATAATGACGGCGCCGATCCGTTCCAGTTTCTGGGCCGTGCCGATCATCCGGGTTCGGGTTTTAAGGGGTTTGTAACCGGCCTGGTCCTGGATGGCGTGCCCGATCTCGTGGGCGGCAACCACCACGGAGGTAAGGGTTTTGCGACCGCAGGTATTTTCCGTCAGACGAATGGTTTTCTGCGACGGGTCATAGTGATCGGCGCTATCGGTCACCTCCACCTTAACCTCGTTTAAATCCAGGCGCTCCAGAACCAGTCGGGCCAGATCGATACCGTTGCCCGAGAAATACTCCCGGCGGTTGTAGCGGTTTAATACGTGCCGGGCCCACAGGTGCGGTCCGAACAGGGCGACAATTGCAAGAATAATGATATAAATCATTTCGGAACCAGGGCGGCCACCGGACACACCTCAACACATGCCTGGCAGGTGTCGCAGGGAGGTGGTTCGGCTTGCGGGCGGTCATAAAAGCTGATGACCGTGTCGATCCCGCGCTTGGCAAAGGTTAGTCCGGCCCGGTTTTGCTGCTGGCGGCAGACATAGACACATTTTCCGCACAGCACACAGCGGTTCGGATAGTAATCTAAAAAGGGGTGGCCTTCATCAACCCGGGTGTCTTTCAGAAGCCGATCGAGGCCTTTGGATTTTAAAGCGACTTTTAAGAATTTGGCCATATCCTGCAGGGCGCATTTGCGATTGGCCGGGCAATTTTTGCAGTCCACGTCATGCACCGAGAGCAGCAGTTGCAGGGCGGTTTTCTGCAGCTGCCGGACGCGCGGGGTGTCGGTGTGCACAACCATTTCCCGGTCGACCCGCAGCGAACAGGCGGAAACGGGATGGTCGGCGCCTTCGATCTCAACCAAACACAGGCGGCAGGAGGCGGGGGGATGTTCCATTCCTTCGAGATAGCACAGATTCGGAATGTAAATGCCGTTATCCAGACAGGCCTCGAGCAAATTCGTACCTTCAGCAACCTCGATTTTTTTGTCATCTATTTCCAGGGTGATCATTGACCGTGTCCTTGTTGTTGGGCTCCTCTCACAAATGTGTGCATGATAATTGCCATTTAAATAATTGTGCGCAAAGCCCAGTTTTGAAAATGCCTAAAATGCCAAAAGTGCCTAAAATGCCTAAAATTGTGGAACGTGC
>JAIVWA010000473.1:0-4152 GCA_049190255.1 Gammaproteobacteria bacterium
TATACCAACCTTCCGTATTTCGGAACTTATTTTTGAAAAGCGGTATAAAATCTACAACAGACAAAAATAGAATTCAAGACCTATTTAAATCATAAAAATTCAAGCACCAAAAAGCAAATCTCAAATGGTTCGACAGGCTCACCACCCTGAGCCAGGTCGAAGGGCAAATACCAATGACCGAAATTCAAAATTCAAAACAGATAGAATGACCGCGAGACATCGAATAAGTGGTAGAAATGTTTTGGTCATTGAAATTTGGAATTTCGATATTATTTGGAATTTGAGTATTGTGATTTGGAATTTTAGTGCCGTATCCGGGAAAGCAAATCGCTGATAGGTGAGTCAGTTAAAGCTAACTTTGACGATTCCCTGCCATTGTGGTGTCAAGAGAATTGATTTTTAATTCTCTTTTGGTTATAGTGGCTTTCGTGAGGGTTTCAAATGAATCAGATGAGGTCCGATAAAAAAAAACACCCCGACAAGGATTCTGGTGCCATACCAAACATTCCGGGACTGGATCTTGATCATATACTTGACCATCTTCCCTGCTATATTTCGATTCAGGACCGTGACCTTAAAATTCTCTTTGTCAATGAGAATTTTAAACGGGACTTCGGTGATGGAACCGGAAAACAATGCCACACCGTTTACAAAGGTTCACCGGATATATGCCCCAACTGTCCCGTTCGAAAAACTTTCCAGGACAGGCGCGTTCACATTACCGAGGAGACAGTTCGGTTGTCTAACGGGAAAATCTGCCAGATTTTCATTCAGGCCTCCCCCATACTGGACGAAAACGGCAACGTGACGGCTGTCATCGAAATGGCCACCAATATTACCCGGGTAAAAATAGATCGCAAAGAGTTGATAACCCTGGGCCAATCCATCGCGCTGCTGTCCCACGGGATAAAAAATATTCTCGAAGGGTTGCAGGGCGGGGCCTATGTGGTCGATGAGGGGTTTAAAGACGGTGATCTGGAGCTGGCCCAAAAAGGGTGGCGTATCGTCAATAAAAATATTTTCGATATCACGGACGTCGTCCAAAATATCCTGTATTCCTCTAAAAACCGTCCTCTACAATATGAATCTGTATCACCCGGTGAGTTGCTGGAGGATTCCGTACAATTATTCCGGGAAAAAGCTGCGGCCATGAATATTCGACTCGAGCAGCAGATTAATCCGGCTGTGCCCGAAGTTCGGCTGGATGCGGCCAGCATTCGCAGGATGCTTCACAATTTGTTATGGAATGCCTTGGAGGCCTGCCACAATGACAAAGGAAAAAAAGAGCTCACGGTTATTGCAAAATCGGACCATTTCGACGAGAATCATTTTATGTTCGAAATAACCGATAATGGCATTGGTATGGACAAATCCACACGGCGGAACATATTGGAAGAATTTTTTTCAACCAAAGGCAGTGCCGGCACCGGGCTTGGCCTGGCGGTGGTGGATAAGGTCGTGAACAAGCACGGCGGCCGCATTGAAGTTGAATCAGAACCCGGCAAGGGAAGCACCTTTAAAACTATTTTTGAAATAACTTGACGAAACGGCACAAATAATTCATACCATAGTAGTCAGATATAGAATAGCTATGTCAGATGCTATCAATCGGATCGTCATCAACCTTTAAGAAAACAGGGAGAAAATCATGGAAAAGGGCCTAAAGATTGTTATGGTCGATGATAACACCGATTATCTCTTTACCATGGAGACGTTTCTCAATCGAAACGGATTTGAGGTAAAGACATCCGATGACGCTAAAAAGGGGTTGGAATTGATCCGCAGCGAGCATCCCGATGTGATCCTGCTGGATGTGATGATGGAGACGCTTTTTTCCGGCTTTGAACTTTGCAAACAAATGCGGATGGATGATGACCTGAAGGATATTCCCATTATCGGCATATCCGGCATGGTCGAAGAGTTGGGTATTGATTACAAGCAATGGCCGGACTATGACTATTTCAAACCGGATGCCTTCCTTGATAAACCGGTCGACAAGCAAAAACTTCTGCGGTTGATTCCGGAAACCATCAAAAAAGCTAAAAAACACAAAAAACGTCCGAAGTGGAAAGAAAAAATGGACAAGGAATGGGCTGAAAAAGCATCCCAATCGCGGTAACGTTAATTGTTATCCGTTAATCGTTATTAGATTTCGGACCCCTTATCATATAATTCTATGACGGGCGAGAAATACAATCAGGTATCCTTCCTTTCCCAGCATAGCTGGATGACGCATCGATCTTTATTATCTGAGGTGCGCCTTAAACTATTTACCAATAACGAATAACAGATAACTTCCTCTTGATTCCGGATGGAGATTGTTATCGAATGTTCGACCTTCTGTTTTTGACATCGCTTATCATTTTTCTCCTCGGCTTAGCCTTTAAGGTATCAAATTGGTTTATCAAAAAGTTTGGCGATGTTGGGCCAACCTTCACAGTTTCTCAAAGGTTGCAATCTGCTGTCAACGGCATGGCTCGGGTGTTTTTTAGCGCCAAGCTTCTTTTGGTGTTCAAGGCCCTGCTGGTTGATGTGTTGCTGCAAGGCCGGGTCTTTAAGGAAGATGTACTCCGCTGGTTGGCGCATATGTTGATTTTTTACGGATTTATGCTGCTGCTGCTGATGCACGCCCTCGATTCCGTAGTCACCGAAGTCCTGTTCAATGATTATTATGCCACGCTGAATCCTTTCTTTTTTTTACGGGACCTTTTCGGCGTTATGGTGCTGGTCGGTGTGGGGATGGCGATTTTCCGCCGCTATCTATCAAAACCGCGGCGGCTTCGAACCGGCCCGCGGGACCACTATGCCATCATTATTCTGGCTGTCATCATGCTTTCCGGGATCGGACTGATGGGGCTGAAAATTACGTCCCACAGTGAATTTATGATCATGGTGGAAGATTATGCCGGCCTGGATGACGAAGAAGAAATTCAAGCCCTGGAAGCCTTGTGGGTCAACGATTACGGGGTGGTCTCGCCGAATATCCAGCCCCCGTTTGATGAAGATCTTTTATCTACCGGCCGGGAGGTGCACGAGGCCAGCTGTCTTGATTGCCACGCACCGGCCCAATGGGCCTTTACCGGATTTGCCACGGCCAAAATCATCAAACCAATCGCCATCCGGCTGGATCAGATCGACGGCATCACCATCCTCTGGTATATCCATTTCATCGCCTGTTTTGCCGGACTGGCCTATCTTCCGTTCAGTAAAATGTTTCACATCATTTGTGCGCCCCTTAGTTTGGTCGCCAACCGGGTAATGGATCCAGGGGATTCCGCCCCGGCCAATATTTTAACGCGCCAGATCATGGAATTGGACGCCTGTACCCACTGCGGCAGTTGCAATCTGCATTGCTCGGCCGGCATGATATACGAGGCGGTCGGCAACGAATATATTTTGCCCTCAGAGAAAATTTCGTACCTCAAAAAAATGGTTTATGGAAAACAACTGGATGCCGGGCAGATGGCAGCCATCCAGGAAGGCGTCTATTTGTGCACCAATTGCGACCGCTGCACGGTCCGTTGTCCATCCGGTATCCAGCTGAAAGAGTTGTGGTACACGGTTCGGGAAGAATTGCTTGCCAGCGGCCCGCCGCTTGTGTCTGTATTGACACCGTTTTCCTTTGCCAGGGCCCTCGTGGTTCAGTCAACGATGAAAGGCAATGATTACGATTTGCCCCTTGCCCAAGCCAGGCAAGCGGTTGCGGGTCACATTAATGACTTGATGAAACCGGATGATGCCATCCCCTTGAATGCCCGGTCTTCCCCGGACCGCCGGCCGTTGTTGAGGGACCATACGTTTTCGCATTGTTTCAGCTGCCAGACCTGCACCACCGTGTGTCCGGTTGTTGCAAACTATAACACACCCGAACAGGTACTGGGTCTTTTGCCCCATCAGATCATGTGCTGCCTGGGACTGGGATTAACCGAGATGGCCGCCGGTGCCAAAATGATCTGGGATTGCCTGACCTGTTATCAATGCCAGGAAAATTGTCCCCAGCAGGTGGATGTTTGCGACCTGCTGTATGATTTGAAGAATATGGCTGCGCAAGAAAGGGGTTAGTGATAGGTGTTCTGGGTTCAGAGGTTCAGGGTTCAGAGGTTCAGGGGTTCAAAGGTTCAGAGGTTCAGAGTTCAGAGGTTCAGAGGTTCA
>JAIVWA010000474.1:0-4150 GCA_049190255.1 Gammaproteobacteria bacterium
GGTTCTGCGGTTCGCTGTTCCCTGGTTCCGAGGTTCAAAGGCAACCCTGAACCCTGAACGCTGAACCTCTGAACCCCTGTAGCAGTTCGTGCCACTAATTTCCGGTTTATCCGGGTTAAGGTGAAATGGAAAAATGAAATTCGCATTGTTTGAGGGCTGCAACATTCCGGCACGGGTAAAACAATACGCCGATGCCACGCAAGCCGTTTTTAATAAGCTGGACATTGAGCTCATAGAAATTGCCGATTTCAATTGCTGCGGCTATCCGGTTAGAAATGTTGATCAGCGCGCCTTTATTCTATCTGCTGCTAAAAATTTAGCGCTGGCCGAGACCGCCGGCCTGGATATAATGGCGATGTGCAAATGCTGTTACGGATCTCTTAAAAAGGCCGAGGATGTATTAAATCGCGATCAACACTTAAAAAAAGAAGTTAACGCTGTTCTGGCCAAAGAAAAGCTTCACTATGAAGGTCATGTCCGGGTAAACCATTTGCTGACGGTGTTGCACGGGGACGTGGGCCTGGAGGCTTTGAAGCCTTTAATTTTAAAGACTTACAACGGCCTTCAAATTGCGGCCAGCTATGGTTGCCACGCGCTGCGTCCGAGCAGGATCACCGGTTTTGACGATCCGGTGGCACCGACCCTTTTTGATGAACTGGTGGAAATTACCGGTGCTTACAGTGTTGACTGGTCACGCAAACTGGATTGCTGCGGAGCGCCTTTGACAGGTGTCAATGATCGCCTGGCGATGGATATGGCTTTAAACAAGATTAACAGCGCCCGGGAAGCGGGCGCGCAATATTTGTGTACCGCCTGTCCCTATACCCATTTGCAGTTTGACTGGGTTCAAAATGAAATGGCGGCAAATTCCAAGGGGTGGGAGCCCCTGGCTGCGATCCTATATCCACAGCTGCTCGGATTATGTATGGGGATTGATGGAAAAACCCTGGGACTTTCAAAAAATCGACTGGGGCTCGCAGAAATTTCATCCTTTTTAATCTCGGAGTGATTATGGCACCAACAAAGATCGGATCCGTAATGGTCGTCGGCGGCGGTATTACCGGGATGCAGGCAGCGCTGGATCTTGCCGATTCCGGGTACTATGTCTATCTCGTGGAAGAATCAAGCTCCGTCGGGGGAATGATGGCGCAGCTGGACAAAACATTCCCGACCAACGACTGTGCGATGTGAATTATTTCCCCGAAACTGGTCGAGGTCGGCCGGCATATCAATATCGATCTACTCACGCTCACCGAAGTCAAAAGCCTTAGCGGCCAAGCGGGCAACTTTGAGGTTAATCTGGTCCAACGCCCCCGCTACGTTGACATGGAAAAGTGTATCGCCTGCGGCGCCTGTGCGGAAAAATGCCCCAAGAAAGTTTCCAATGCCTATGACGGGGGCTTAAGCAAACGCAAGGCTGTTTATGTGCAGTATGCCCAGGCTGTTCCGCTTAAATACTGCATCGACCCCGCCCAATGCATTTATCTCATTCGGGGTAAATGCCGGGGCTGTGAAAAATTTTGTCCCACCAACGCCATCAACTTTGATGAACAGGAAAAAGAAATTTCATTAAATGTCGGGGCCGTGATTTTGGCCTCCGGCAACGGGGCCTTTGACCCTCGTACCCACGACACTTACGGGTATCTAAACTCTGAGAATATTGTAACGAGTTTGGAATTTGAAAGAATTCTTTCCGCCTCCGGACCTTACGGGGGACACCTGCTGCGTCCTTCGGACAAAACCGAGCCGCAAAAAATTGCCTGGCTTCAATGCGTGGGCTCCAGAGATAATCATGTCGGGGCCAATGGATACTGTTCCGGAGTCTGCTGTACCTATGCCGTCAAGGAAGCTATTCTAGCCAAGGAGCACAGCAAAAACGGTTTAGATGCGGCTATTTTTTATATTGATGTTCGAACCTTCGGAAAGGATTTTGAGCGGTATTACAACCGCGCCAAAGAGGATCTGGGGGTTCGATTTGTCAAATCGCGAATTTCGCATGTCGAACCCCGGGATGAAAATGGAAGACATCTTATCCGCTATGTCGACGAACAGGGAAACAGCGTGGGAGAAGAATTTGACATCGTGGTCCTGTCGGTGGGGCTGGGCGTCCGTGACAGTGCGGTGGCTCTGGCCAAAAAACTGGACGTTGAATTGAATCACTATCAATATGCTCAGACCAGCGGGTTGGATCCGGTCAAAACATCCCGGCCGGGTATTTATGTTTGCGGCACTTTTCAGGCCCCCAAAGACATTCCGTCTTCGGTAATTGATGCCAGTGCGGCGGCCGGGATGGCCGGAAGCATACTCCATGATGTGCGCGGGACGCTGACCAAGAAGAAAGCCGCGGTGGAAGAAATTAACGTTCATGGAGAGCCCCCGCGTGTCGGGGTTTTTGTCTGCTGCTGCGGCACCAATATTGCCGGGTTTGTCGATGTCCCGCAAGTCGTTGACTATGCCAGGACGCTGCCCTTTGTCGTTTATGCCGAAAAGAACCTTTTCAGCTGCTCCCAGGATACCCAGGGCCAGATTACTCAAATTATCAGGGACCAGAATCTGAATCGCGTGGTGGTTTCGGCCTGCACACCCAAAACCCATGAAGGGCTGTTTCAGGAAACATTGATCAATGCCGGGCTGAACAAGTATTTATTTGAGATGACCAACATCCGCAATCAGTGTTCCTGGGTTCACAAAGAAGATATGCCAACGGCCACGGAAAAAGCCAAAGACCTGGTGCGCATGTCGGTTGCCAAGGTCGCCCTGCACGAACCCCTGGAAGAGCCTGTGACGAATGTCAACCAGGCCGTGCTGGTGATCGGTGGGGGGGTGGCCGGCATGACTGCCGCCAGAACATTGTCACAACAGGGATACACCACCCATCTGGTGGAAAAGGACAGTCAACTTGGCGGTCAGGCGCTTTATCTGAATGAAACCTGGCAGGGGGAGACGGTCGGGCGGTTCGTAGAGGACCTCATCGCCCAGGTGCAAGACGACGTGAATATTACCGTCCGGTTAAATACGGACATCCGGAACGGAGACGGTTTTATCGGTAATTTCAAAACCACCGTGCAGGCAGACAGTGAAACAAGCGTCCTGGAACATGGTGTTACGATCATTGCCTGCGGTGCGACGGAGTTTAAGCCTGACAATTATTTTTATGGTCAGGATGACCGGGTGCTTACCGGCCTGGAACTCCAGCATAAATTAAAAGCCTCCCCGTCTTTTGAAACCTGCCATACCGCCGTATTTATTCAATGTGTCGGATCGCGCATAAAAGAGCGGCCCTATTGCTCCAAGGTGTGTTGTACCCGCTCGATTAAAAGTGCCCTGGAACTAAAAGTGCTAAACCCTGACATGGATATCTTCGTTTTATACCGGGATCTCCGATCATACGGCCTGCGCGAGGATCTGTATCGTGAAGCCCGGGAGAAAGGCATAAAATTTATCCGCCACCATAACGAGAGCGGAATCGATGTCAGCCAGACTGAAAACGGCTTGAACGTCAAATTTACGGATCGGGTTCTGCGCCGACAAATGGAAATTCACACGGATCTTCTGATTCTGGCCAGCGCCATGGTGCCGCAAAAAAATAATCCCCTGGCACAGCTTTACAAGGTTGCACAAAACGATGATGGTTTTTTTACCGAAGCCCACGTCAAACTGCGGCCCAGTGATTTCGCCACCGACGGCGTTTTCGTCTGTGGTCTGGCCCATGCGCCCAAACCGCTGGATGAATCTATTGCCCAGGCCCAGGCGGCGGCTTCCCGGGCCGTGACGGTGTTATCCGCCCTGCAGATTTCCGTTAGCGGCACCGTTGCCCGGGTTGATCCGAGCTTTTGCAGCCAGTGCGGGGTGTGTGTTGCGGTGTGCCCGTATTCGGCCCCGACATTCAATGAAAAGACCGGGAAAGCCGAAATCCAGGCAACGCTTTGCAAGGGCTGCGGCCTGTGTACGGCCTCATGCCGATCCGGGGCCATTAATCTCAAAGGCTTTGAAACATCCCAGATCATGGCCATGCTGACTTCGTGTATGTTTGATGAGGAAACCGTTGGAATGACGAATGTCGAATGACGAATGTCGAATTAAGGTATCCTGTCTATTTTTTATTGTTCTGTAAATATTTCGATTAGAGTCTTAGTTGTGAATTCTTTGC
>JAIVWA010000475.1:0-290 GCA_049190255.1 Gammaproteobacteria bacterium
CGGTCACGGACGAGCCGGGTAATCTTAAAGAATCTATCTGCGAGATCCACCAGTTTTTGCTTCATTGTCGATTTCATAGGTAAACTATCTCTTTTTTGTAGGGGCGGGGTTTATCCCGGTCCAATGCGATTTTATAGAAGCTATCAAAACCTTTGGCGGATCGAACAGACTGAACATCGAACATCGAACGTCCAACGTTGAACATCGAATGATGATGTCGCTGCGCTCCGCAATTTAATTTCATTTGTTTACTATTTCTGTTTCTTCATCTTTTCTCATTCAAAATTCGA
>JAIVWA010000475.1:300-4130 GCA_049190255.1 Gammaproteobacteria bacterium
TTGTGTTTTGTTATTTACCCAAAATTGTACACAAATATTAATAAGGGTTTAGCTTTTCCCTCTCTCCAATATAATTTTACTGACACGTTCAAGGTCTTCCGGTCGGTCGACGCCGATAGTTTGATGGTCGGTTAATACAACCTGGATGGGGATATTATTTTCCAGCAGTCTCAATTGTTCAAGCTTTTCGGTGACTTCAAGCCGGCTTTGATCCAGGGCTACAAATTTTTTCAGAATTTTCATGCGAAAGGCATATATTCCTATGTGGCCGTAAAATTTATCCTTTTGTGCATTGCGGTGATAGGGGATTGGCGAACGTGAAAAATACAAGGCCACACCGTTTTCTGCAAACACCACCTTTACCAGATCCGGATTGGCGGCCTCCAGCCCATTTATTTTGCGTGCCAGGGTGGTGGCCTGAATTTCCTGAGCGCTGAAGGGACGAACCAGTTCAGTCAGCATGGCAGGCTCCAAAGCAGGTTCATCCCCCTGAATGTTGATGACCACCGCATCCGAGGCCAGTTTCATCTTGACGGCCGCTTCCAGTACCCGATCCGTGCCGCTGGGGTGATCGGTGCGGGTCATTACCACCGGGATTCCCCATTTTTCTGCCGCGGTTCGAATACGGTCATCATCGGTGGCCAGGACGACTGACGACAGTTCGGCGCACTGCCGGGCCTGCTCATAAACATGCCAAATCATGGGACGGCCGTCGATATCCGCCAACGGTTTTCCGGGAAACCGGGTGGACTGGTAGCGGGCCGGGATAAAACCATAACATTTGGGTAACCTGTTTTTTTTATCGGCCATAATAAGATTTAACCGTCGTTATCTGCAGGAACAAACTTGGGCTATTGGAGTACTCCAAATTAATGTTGTAATTATCACCAATTTATTATTGCCCCGTGTTCGTATGCTCCTCCCGGAACTTCTTTTTTACCTAAGCGGTGTCCCGGGGTCTACGGGTTTGTCCAGAGCTGCCAGGGTTGGACCCGAGTCATCGACGGCGGCAATCAGCATGCCATTGGAAACAATTCCCATGAGCTTGACCGGTTTGAGGTTGGCGACGATAATAACCTGCTTGCCGATGAGTTCTTCGGGAGTATAGTTTTCGGCAATGCCGGCAACCACGATCCTTTTATGGCCTAAATCAACTTCAATCTTTAATACTTTCTTTGCTCTGGGAATCCGTTCCGCCTGTACCACTGTTGCCACCCTGAGATCAACTTTGCTGAATTCCTCCAGCGTAATTTCTTCTTTAATATCCAAATTCATATCCGATTTTTCCTGTTTGGCTGCCCGTTCGGCTGTTAATTTATCCGGATCTATGCGCGGGAAAAGAACCACCGACTTCGGCAACTGGGTGCCGGGTTTAATCGCTTTCCAGGTCCTGAGTTGATCGAGCAGATAAAAAGGCGCTTTAGGATCCAAACCGAGATGTTTTTGCATGGTGGCCGCTGTATCGGGCATGACGGGGTAAATCAGCCCTGAAATAACGCGCAAACCCTCCAGCATATTGCTGAGAACCGCTTCCAGTTGTTTGCGGCTCGACTTTTTCTTGGCCAGCTCCCAGGGAGCGGTAACGTCCACATACTTATTCATTTGGCTGATGAATTTCCAAACGGCCTGCAGGGCGTTGTGAAACTGAAATGATTCCATATGGCCTTCAAATTCATCGACCGCGTTGCGGGCGTCTGCTTCCAGCCCGAATTCGCATTCCTGTTCGACCGGCGGATCAACTTTGGGAACAACCCCCTGGAGATATTTATGGGCCATTGAGAGCACCCTGGAAAACAGGTTGCCCAGATCATTGGCCAGATCCGAATTGATGCGTTGAACCAGTGAATCCTCACTGAAACTGGAATCCAGGCCGAAGGTCATCTCGCGAATCAGAAAAAAACGGAAGGCATCCAGCCCGTATACATTTTTAAGCTGCAGGGGTTCAACCACATTGCCGAGACTCTTGGACATCTTGCCTTGCTCGATATTCCAGTATCCATGAACATTCAGATGCTTGTAGATTGGAATGCCGGCGGCTTTAAGCATGATCGGCCAATAAATGCCATGGGGTTTGAGGATGTCTTTGGCCACGACATGCTGGGCGACCGGCCAGAAAGATTTAAACAGGTCGCCATCCGGATATCCTAGGGCTGAGACATAGTTTAAAAGGGCGTCGAACCATACATAGGTGACATAGTTGTTATCAAAGGGCAGGGTAATGCCCCATTTTAGTCTGGATTTAGGCCTGGAGATACATAAGTCCTCCAGCGGCTCTTTCAAAAAGGCCAGGGCCTCATTCCGATAGCGTTGAGGCCGAATGAATTCCGGATTTTTGCGGATGTGGTCTATCAGCCAATCCTGGTAGCTGCTCATTTTAAAAAAGTAATTGGATTCCTTGATGGTCTCCGGCTCAACCTCATGATCGGGACATTTTCCGTCCACCAGTTCTCTTTCGGTGTAAAAACGCTCACAGCCGAAACAATACAACCCTTCGTATTCGGCAAAATAGATGTCGCCGGCGTCATAAATTTTCTGCAGCACCAACTCCACTACCGCCATATGGGCCGGATCGGTGGTGCGGATAAAATTACTGTTGCTGATATTTAATTCCGGCCAAAGGTCTCTGAAAAGTTGGCTGATGGTGTCAACGTAGACCCTGGGACTCAGATTTTCTTTTTTGGCGGCCCGTACGACTTTATCGCCATGCTCGTCTGTGCCGGTCAAAAAATAAACATCTCCTCCCGCCATGGTGTGATAGCGGGTGGCAACATCGGCCACGAGGGTGGTATAGGCATGTCCCAGATGAGGACGTGCATTTACATAATATATCGGTGTGGTGATATAAAACGGCATAGACATTATTTTATTCCTTTACGATTTGATCGACAGCGGTTTCGATTTCCCCACCGTCTTCCAGGCGAACGGTTATTCGGTTGCTAATTGCACTGTGGCGGATTACTTTTCCTTTTCCGCTGGGGGTCATTACAGATTTTCCAATTTTGGGCATTTCTTTTTTCAGTCTTCTATAGGTGTCAAATTCATATGTCAAACAACACATCAGTCGTCCGCACTGGCCTGATATCTTTGTAGGATTTAATGACAGGCTCTGTTCCTTGGCCATGCGAATGGATACCGGTTCAAATTTTTCCAGAAAGGCAGAGCAACATAACTCGCGACCGCACCGACCAACGCCCCCACACATTTTGGCCTGGTTACGGATACCTACCTGGCGCATTTCAATTCTGACTCCCAGTTGCTTGACCATCATTTTTACAAGTTGCCGAAAATCAACGCGCCCCTCGGATGTGAAAAAAAAGGTATACTTATTTCCGTCAAACGACTTCTCGACGGAAAAAAGGTTCATTTTAAGACCCAGTTCTTTAATACATTTTAAGCAGTAACTGTGGGCTTCTTTTTCAGCAGCAAGATTTTTTTCTTGCTGACGAAAATCTTTTTCGTTGGCCAGCCGATAAACTTTTTTTAAAGGCTTGCCGGACAATTTTTCTTCATATTCCTGCGGTCCAACAGTAACCGTACCCATGCCAAGCCCCTGCTCGGTTTCTACAATGACATGGTCGTCCGGGGCCAGGACAAAGACGCCGCAGCTAAAATCATACACCTTGCCGGTGGGCTTAAATTTAATACCAACTTTTTTATTCATAATAACCTTCACATCTCCCAAGACCGGGTCTTGAAAAGATGATTATTTCGATTATGAGATCCATCAATTAATAACGACAAGATACTCGATATTCGATTCTCGATTCTCGATGACACAGCAGCATTGCGGCATTCTTTATATCGAGCATCCAGCATCGAGCATCCAGCAT
>JAIVWA010000476.1:0-4116 GCA_049190255.1 Gammaproteobacteria bacterium
TTTTTTTACCTCCGCAAGAATGGAGCGCACTGTTTCCTGAA
Organism: Gammaproteobacteria bacterium; assembly: GCA_049190255.1. Lineage (GTDB taxonomy): Bacteria > Desulfobacterota > Desulfobacteria > Desulfobacterales > JAFDCJ01 > JAFDCJ01. The sequence goes on from JAIVWA010000476.1 coordinate 42, forward strand.
GATGAGCTAAATCCTCTTCTGTCACCGGTTTGGCATTTTTCATCTCATAATAATACATATTAGCTCCGGGTTACTCTCTCATGATTCAACTTGAGTTCGTTTATAGAAGGCGGATTTGTTTGTCAATAAAGATCTTTGGCGCCTGGGGTAGAATTTTCAGCGAATTTGAGCGTAACTCATCGATTTGCCCGCGGCGTTCTTTATTCTTACTGGTAGGTTTCAAGCGGATAAACAGGGGTGATCAGGGTTTTACAAAAGCGCATGTCTCGCCGGATGACGGCAACGTGATGTTTTATAGAGATTGTCAAAAAAACCTTGCGGTATTCCAATGTTTTTTCTACAACTACCTATACCGCAATTCCGTATTCCCGAACATCATTATGGTCATCGAATTCGACAGGCAACAGGGACTGAAAAAATAAGTCCCTTAATCAAGAAAGGAGGTGCCTCATTGAAACGCAATCTGCATGCCGGTAAAAAGCAAAACGGAGGTTTAGGTTTTCAGGTTTTCACCGAAGATGAACTTTATAAAATTCACCTGGCCACCCTTGAGGTCCTGGAACACACCGGGCTGTTTTTTGATGATGAAGAAGCCCTGGAAGTCCTTGACGGCGGCGGGGCGATGATAGACAAAAAAAACAGGGTCGCCAAATTTCCTTCCAATGTGGTGGAAGATGCCATCGATTCGGCGCCTTCAAAAATCCTGCTGGCCGGCCGCAATCCCAAGCACGACTACGTCATGGAGCGCAACCGGGTAGGGTTTACCAATTTCGGAGAAGGGGTGTACATAAATGACCTGTATACCGGAGAACACCGGGAAACCACGAAAGCCGATGTGGCAGCCTCGGCTCTCATCGCCGACTATTTAAGTGAAATCGATGTCTATGAACGGGCTGTCGGTGCCGGCGATATGCCCCCCCAGACGGTACAGCTTCATAACGCCGAAGCCTGGCTGCCGAATACGTCCAAACACGGATTTATGGGATCCGGCAACGGTTATTTAACCAAAAAGATTGTTGATATGGCAGCCGCTGTTGCCGGGGGCAAGGATAAGTTACGGGAACGACCCATTATTTCGTTTATTACCTGTCCCGTCAGCCCGCTGAAGTTTATCAAAGACAGCTGTGAAATTATAATGGAAACCGCCCGGGCCGGTCTGACAATCAATGTATTATCCATGGCCATGGCCGGGGGGTCGTCGCCGGTCACCCTGGCCGGCACTCTGGTGGATCACAACGCCGAAGTTCTCGGCGGGCTTGTTCTCAGCCAATCTACCTGCAAAGGGACGAAATTTATCTATGGCAGTTCCACCACGGCAATGGATTTGAGGTTGGCCACCGCATCGGTCGGATCTCCGGAGTGTGCGCTGATCAATGCAGCGGTGGCCCAGATGTCGACCTATTATCTGCTGCCAAGCTGGGTGGCCGGCGGGTAGGGCGACAGCAAAGTGTGTGATGCCCAGTCCGGTCACGAAAAAACCCTCACAGGCCTGTTGCCGGCGTTGGCAGGTGCCAACCTGATTTACGGCCTGGGGATGATCGAAATGGGCATGACAATTGATTTCGGCCAGCTGGTTATGGACAATGAATTCGCCAAGATGATCAAGTTCGTATTGCACGGGATCCCTGTTAATGATGAGATGCTGGCAACGGACGTCATCCATGAAATCGGTATCGGAAAAGATTTTCTCGGTCACATAAGTACCCTCAACCACATGAATTCCCAATCCCAGCCAAAGCTGATTGACCGCAAAATGCGGCAAAGATGGCAAGCCGCGGGAGGCACGGATATATATCAACGGGCTCTGGAAGAAGCGCGCCATATTCTAAAAACCCACAAACCGGATCCATTGCCCGACGATGTTCTGGCTGCCATGCGTGCGATTGTCGAAGAAGCCGAAGAAGAGTTGGGGGTGATCATTCCTGGGGCGAATAAGTAAAACCCAACCCGGACAAGCCGGAAGTGAATTCTAACTCATGCCGTCTGCTGAAAAAGTCAAGAAACCAGCTAAACGATTTTATCGCAAAAGGGTAGAACTGTTTCGGCTGATTGACAAAATAAAATTATGGCCGTCAAGAAAAGGGATTTTGCACGGTATCAAAACAATAGAAAAGATTGGAGACCAGGCCCGGATAACCACCCACTGCAACAAGACATTTATGATCACCGATTCACGCAACAGCAGGGCCGCCCGCTGGCTGCGAAACAAGTGGTTCCAAAGCGTGTGTCCGGTGTGCCGGGTCCCCGAATGGAAGTTGGGGAAATATTCATCGACCCAGTTTAAACGTCACTACGGCTCGTCGCTGCTTGAAGAAAACAGACGCATTCCCCCGTGAGACCGGTTTTCAGCGCTTCTTTCGTTTTTGAACATAGGATAAAAGATCTTTTTCAAGCTGCGGATCGATATCAGGCTTCACATACTTCGACAGGCGCTCGTTTAAGATCTCCGTCGCTCGGTCGTTGATGGGCTTTGCGCCGTCCGCCTGCCATTCGGAAAATCCCCTGCGATTCACCAGGCTGCTTAAATAAAACGCCGTTCGGCACTGCTCATAAGTTTTAGGATGCGTAAGATAATTTCCACCGATGCCGATTTCCTTAATTAAATCAAGATCGATGGATTCGTCAGTGATCGTTACCGGTTTAAGGGATTCAAGTATCTGAGAACATAATTCTTCATCAATGATAAACTTTTCAAAACTCATGGCATTGTATGCCCCTAAAATACCGGCCGCATGCAGAATAAAATTGCTGCCGTTTTGAAGGGCAACATAAAGATTTAAAGCCGACTCAAAACCGGCCTGGGCATTTGGGAAATGAGCATCGGTAACGGCACATCCGCTGCGCGCAGGCAAATTGTAGAATTTAGCCATTTGGACGGTGGCTGATGAAATCCTGGCGACTTCCGGAGCACCCATGGATAGGGCGCCGGTGCGCATGTCCAGAATCCCGGATGTACCACCGACAATGACCGGCGCACCCGGTCGCACCAACTGGGTTAGGGTTACACCCGCTAAAATTTCAGCATTCTGCTGGACCAGAAGTCCGGCGACGCTTAAAGGGGCGGAACTTCCGGCCATTAATAAAGCGCCGAAGATACAGGCCTGGTTGTAACGGGCAAGCGTGATGAGTGAGCCCGTCATCTCGGCGGTATACCGGAGTGGAGAAAGAGGCGTAATCAGTGAAACTGTTACCGGCCTTTCCTTGAGCTTTTCTTTGCCGCCCCACACAATACTCGCCATATCGATACAATCTTCAGCTCCTGCCTTTGAAACCGGGCTGCCCATAAAAGGTTTGTCACAAAGCGTGATGTTGGAATAAAGCATATCTAGATGGGCCGTCTCCACCGGCACGTCAGATGGAGCAGCCATCAGAAAGCCGGTTATATCCATTGTACGGGAGGTCTGGACCAGCTTGCAAAATACGTCATAATCGGCCAGCGTTGCCTTGCGCTGCTCGCCGTCCCGGGTGATGATAAAAGCCGCGCCATATCCGGGAGCAAACACGACGCCTTCACCGCCGATGGAAACAGTATTCGCCGGATTTCGGGCAGCAACCTTAAAGCGGGCCGGGGCGGATTCAATGGCCTGGCGAACATTGTTCTCGGAGAAAAAAACCGTATGGCCATCCACCTTAAAACCATTTTTTCTAAAAATACTCAGCGCTTCATCGTCGTTAAACGCAACCCCGATATTTTTCAGCAAATCCATAGAGGCGTCATGGATATGGGTCAATTCTTTTTCCGTGAAAGTTTGCATCCTGGCGTTCATTCTTCAGTGCTCCCTGTTATTTTTCTACTCTGTTTTCAATTGATCCAAAGAATAATTTTATACGCCCTGTACGCTCCTTAAATAAGACATCCTTTCATAGATCAATTATTCTTTATTTTGCAAGTTCAAAATCGGAACATAATTATGGAAAGCGGTATATAGCGGTTGTCAAAAAAACGTTCCGTTATTCGAACGTTTTTTTCTACAACCACTTATACCACCCTTCCGTATTTCGGAACTTATTTTTGAAAAACGGTATAAACCTGGAGGCGCTGAAAGGTTCGGATTTGAACCCGGAAGAAAACTAT
>JAIVWA010000477.1:0-4116 GCA_049190255.1 Gammaproteobacteria bacterium
AAAGGTCGGGGGGGCATTCGGCTCTTATGGATGGAGCGGAGAAGCCAATGATCGCATTTTCGAAACCATGAAACATATTTTGAAAATGGACCTGGTCGGTGATACACTGCGATTAAAGTCCAGTTCGCTGGACGGGGGCTTGCAAATGGCCCAGGATTACGGACGGGCAGTCGCTAAAAAAATTGAAGGATAAAAAAAGGAGAAAACAATGGCTGATAATTTTTCGACACCTCAACATTGTCCCGGATATGCCGATTTTAAGAGTCTTAAGGTAATCACCTGCAAGTGCAGCAAGTGCGGTGCAGAAAAAGAGATATTCTCAGATGAATTCGATCGGGCGCACACTTGCAGCAGCTGCGGTGAAGCGATTGATTTTGCCGAGTGCACGGTAGAAGGTGAAGGCAAAAGCGTATCACCCCGTTAAAACCGTTGATTAATACTTACTGTCCTTGATCGCAACCAGAACTGAAGATCACCTCAATTGAGGTGGCTGGAATTCAGACGCCCACTCAAACCGATGGGGGTTGGATGCGATCCAGGATAAGTGCGTGCATTATGAAAATAAAACTTCTCGTCGTGTCTTTGCTGGTTGCAGCCCTGATCGCCGGTTTCTCAGTCGCTTTAACAATGGCTGATCAGAATAAGGGCGCCGCCAACATTAAAATAAACGCCGGCAAAAAAGGTAATGTTCCATTTCCCCATCGCCAACACCAGGATCGACTCGGTGACTGCAAAATATGCCATTCCGTATTTCCGCAAAAATCAGGAAGCATCGCAGAGCTGAAGGCCGCGGGTAAGCTAAAAAAGAAATATGTAATGAACAAGTTGTGCACCAAATGCCATAAAGAAAAAAAGAGAGCCGGCCAGAAGTCCGGTCCCACGAAGTGCACAACGTGCCACATAAAGGCAAAAACATCAAATTGAGTTGGGTAAATAGAATTATGCTGATTCTCGGCTTACAGGGTAGTCCCAGAAAAAAAGGAAATACCAATTATCTGCTCACCACCTTTATGACGGCCGCCGAAAAATTCGGTGCCCGAACACATGTCATCGACGTCACCCGGAAAGAAATCATCCCCTGCAAGGAGTATACGGTATGTGAAAAAAAAGGATACTGCCCGATTGAAGATGACGTCAAAAATGAAATATATCCACTGCTGCGCGAAGCGGAACTGGTGGTCGTTGCCACGCCGATTTTCTTTTATAACATGACAGCTCAGCTTAAGGCTGTGATTGATCGCTGTCAAACATTCTGGGCGCGAAAATATAAACTGAAACTGAAAGACCCCGGTGCCAATATGCGCCGCGGCTTTTTGCTTGCGGTCGGAGCCACCAAAGGCAAGAACCTCTTTGAAGGTCTTAACCTGACCACCCAGTATTTCTTTGATGCCATCTGGGCCAAATTTGAAGACAGCCTGACCTATCGCGGAATTGAAGGCCCCAAAGACATGGCCCGGCATCCGACGGTGACCGAGGACGTTGAAAAAGCCGTCGAACGCCTGTTAACACCGTTTGTGGGAAGAAAGAAAGTTTTATTCGCCTGCCGTGAAAACGCCTGCCGCAGCCAGATGGCCAGCGCCTTTGCTCAATTTCTGGCCGGCGATAAACTGGATGTATCCAATGGGGGCAGTCAACCGGCTGAGAAAATCAATCCCGATATGGTCACGGTAATGCATGAAAAGGGGATCGACATGGGATTTCGCCGACCCCAATCAATGGCGGATGCCATTTCCAAAGAGACCCCCGAACTAATTATTACCATGGGCTGTGGGGAGCAGTGCCCGCTGGTGCCGGGGGCCAGGATAATAGACTGGGATTTGCCGGATCCGGCCGGGGAATCGATTGCGTTTATGCGTGAGGTGCGCGATGAAATTGAGCAAAGAGTATTGGGCTTGATCAACGAAATCAATGTTTAAATATTAGAGCGTTTGGTTCCAGCCATAGACGTTATTGATAACCCAAACAAGCCTGGTTGAACCACTGATACCGGAACGTTATTTAGACAAACGCTCTAAACGGAGGATATAATGGCGCAACCTGAGGAAATGTATCAGTGCCAGACGGCGAATTGTGGATACATCTATGACCCTGACAGAGGAAATCGCAGAGCAAAGATTGCCAAGGGCACTAGTTTTGAGGACCTTCCGCAAGATGGCATATGTCCTGTATGCGGGGCCGGCAAAAAGATGTTCAAGCCGCTGGCCGGTCCCGGCTCGTCCATAGAAGAGCAGAAATAGACTTGCAAAACCCGGTTGCTTTGATAAGAATGGAATTCTGGAAGTGTAGAAAGTTGGATATTTTTCTACGATCGGTTATCGCAGGGGTGAGGCAAACTTACCAAATTTGATCCAACAACCAACATAATCAAAAGAAAGGAGGAATCGAATGGACAAGTATGTATGTACGATATGCGGATATGTGTATGATCCGGAACAGGGTGATCCCGATAATGGTGTGGCCGCCGGCACCAAATGGGAAGATGTGCCTGATGATTGGGAATGCCCGGTTTGCGGTGCACCCAAGGATGATTTTGAAAAGGAATAGTATCCGTCTGAAGCATTGAGCATTACAGGTTTTATGATGCCCTTTTCTGGCAAAGACTAATTGTTACGGCCAAAAAGGGCATCATTATCTTGTTACTGAGATACAGTAACGGCAGGCATTAAATTTTGCTTGCAGATTAATCATGGTTATATTCAGGCGTTAAGCCAGAAAAATTGATGGGGAGCATAATGGAACCGATAGAACTATCCAAAGGTGTTTACAATGTCGGCGTTACAGACTGGAATATCAGAGACTTTCACGGCTATTCCACCGATCTGGGATCAACCTATAATGCGTTTTTAATTGTTGATGAAAAAATCGCCTTAATAGACACGGTAAGGGAGGGATTCGCCGACCAACTGCTTGAAAACATCAGCCGCATTGTTGATCCAAAAAAAATCGATTATGTTATCAGCAACCATACCGAAATGGACCATTCCGGGGGACTCGCACGGGTGTTGCATCGAATAGGTGAAGATAAACCCATATACTGCTCCAAAATGGGGAGTAAAAATCTTCCCAAACATTTCTCACAAAAATGGAACTATCAGCCCGTGGCAACCGGAGATGAGCTGAGTCTGGGAAACCGGACGCTGACGTTTTTAGAAACTCGAATGATCCACTGGCCGGACAGCATGTTTACCTATTTGAATGAGAACCAGATCTTGTTTTCAAGCGACGGATTTGGCCAACACTATGCAGGACCTGAAAAATTTGATGACCAGATCGATGAGTTCACGATCATGCATCACGCCAAAAAGTATTTTGCCAATATACTGCTGCTGTATTCGACCCACATTCAAAAACTGCTGGATAAAGTATTAAGCCTCGGTCTTGAATTCAAAATGATATGTCCGGATCACGGTATCATCTGGCGCAAAGATCCGGCCAAAATTATTGACGCCTATGTGCGATGGTGCCGGCAGGAACCTCAAAAAAAGGCCGTGGTCGTGTACGATACCATGTGGCACAGTACTGAAAAAATGGCCCATGCCATCGTTTCCGGTATCTCCCGGGAAGGGGTCCCGGCAAAACCGATGCATCTGAAAAAAACGCATCGCAGTGAGATTATGACGGATGTTTTTGATGCCAAGGCAGTCGTGATCGGATCCCCGACATTGAACAATCAACTGTACCCGTCTTTGGCTGATTTTATGACGTACATGAAAGGCCTTAAACCGTTGAATAAAATTGGTGCGGCCTTTGGTTCATACGGCTGGAGCGGTGAGGCTGTCAAAATGATCAATCAAGAGCTTGAGGCCATGAAGTTTGAAATCGTCGATCCGGGACTGAGAATACAATATGTACCGGACAAAGATTCACTGGAAAGCTGCTATGAGCTGGGCCGCAAAATTGGCAAGGCCGTAGCAGGTTAAGTATGAAAAAACCGTCAGTTGAACTAAGTGACTGTATAATATGCGGTGTTTGTGTGGAAGTTAGCCCGGAAGTATTCAGGTTAAATGATGCCGAATACATAGAGGTAACCGAATTGGAAACCTATCCGCAAGATGAGGTCAATGAGGCGATCAAATATTGCCCCACTGACTGTATCAACTGGATAGAGGAATAGAA
>JAIVWA010000478.1:0-4113 GCA_049190255.1 Gammaproteobacteria bacterium
TTCCCTTCGAGAGCCTCAGAGTCTAACGACTGTGTCGAACGGTCTATTTTAAAAAAGACTGAGCAAAGCGAAACCACCCTTCGACATTCGACACGGCTGAGCTCGTCGCAGGCTGCGGTTCGATATTCGATATTCTGCGGTTCGCTGTTCCGGCTACCTGTAGTTTCACACGAGGTGTCGGGTTTCAGGTTTGATAGTCAGCAAAAACAGCCTGACACCTGAAAACTGAAACCTTTTTTTAGTTCAACCAGTAAGGATTAATCAGATCTTCAAATATGGTCATGGCAGCCCCGGCGCCCTGGCCGGAGGCGGTAACAATCTGTTTATAGCCCCCTTCAACATCTCCGGCCGAATAAACTCCGGGTACATTGGTGCGGTGTTTCCCATCGTGTTTAATATAACCGTCTTCGCTTATCTCAACACCCAATTTTTCAGCCAACTCGAGGGCCGGAGAATAACCAATGGCGATGAATACGCCGTCGGTCTTGAAAGTGGAAGTTTTATTGGTCTTATTGTTGATGAGCAGGATCTCTTCGACTCGCTCTTCTCCTCTGATTTCCTCTATTGCGGTATCCCACAGCACCGGTATATTGCTATCTGCAAGCTGCTTGGCCAGAAAATCCTGGGCCCGCAATTTATCCCGCCGGTGGATTAAGGTGACATCAACACCCATGTGAAAAAGATGCAGCGCCTCCGTTACGGCACTGTTACCGCCGCCCACCATGACTACTTTTTTGCCTCTAAACAGCGGTCCGTCGCAGGTGCTGCAATAGCTGACGCCGCGACCTGAAAGACGGGATTCACCCCGAACATTTAGATGCCGATGGGTGGCCCCGGTAGCCAATAGCACCGACTTGGTCAAGAATTTTCGGCGAGTGGTCAACACGCTAATGGGCTTGTCAGGCTGCAAATCAACGACGGCCTCTCCCTGGAATATCTGAACGTATTGGAGGGCGTGGCTCACCATTATATCCACCAGTGCCTTACCCCCGACAGAGGTAAAGCCGGGATAATTTTCAACAATCGGGGTCGTGGCAATTTGTCCGCCAAGGGCTTCGCGTTCAACAACGGCAGCTCGCAGTCCGCTGCGGACGGCATAAATGCCGGCGGTCAAACCGGCCGGCCCCCCGCCAACGATGAGCAAATCCGTTTCCACCAGTTCCGCATCGCTATCCGGTATAAAAATTGTCTGGGTCTCAAGTTTCTGCAATGAGAGAACAAAGACCTCCTCGGGCTGGGCACCCTGCCCGATGAGGACATCGTTGGCAAACGCCTGGGGCACGCTCTGGGCCGCATATTGATTGGCGATCTCCGGTTCACTCTGGATATCGATGATTTCAAGGGAAACATATTCAGGTAACTCAATGGCCGCTTTTACCGCATTGACCGCCTGTTGCGGACAATAGGGGCACGTCGGGCTGACAAACACCTTTACATTTCTGGGGGAATCAATTTTCTTAATGACATTAAGCGATTGGTCACTGAGCTGACTTTTACCCAGTCCCACCAGGATCAAGAGTTCCAGAAAGGTTCGCGCCTCTTCCCCCATGGGCGCGCCGAGCCATCGAATGGAATATTGCTCCGGTGCAATCAGCAAGGTTGGAGAACTTGTAATATTCCATTTTTTGGCCAATTCATGATCCAGATCATATTCCCGCAGGATAATTTTAGCGCTCAGTTCACGAAAGGCCCTGATCACCTGACGATTGGCATGGGTGAAAGCGTCTTCATGTCCTTTGGCGGTAAACAGATAGAGTACGATATCATTGGGCATTTGTTCAAATGTCTCTTTAAGCTGCTTCAGATAGGCGTCGCTGGCCATATCGCTCTGCGGGGCATCCGTCGTGTCTTGCATCATCAATATCTCCTTATGTTCAAGGGTTCAGAGGTTCAAGGTTCAGAGGTTCAGGGTTCACGTCAAATCCGAACCGTTAATTCTTGCCATACAAATCGGGTGCTTTGCACCCGGTTGCAAGTTCAACGTATAAAGCACTGACGCGCTTTTGTCTTTCCCCGCTTCCGGCGGGGAGATTCAAGCCATCCCATGCAGTGCACGGGATGGTAGTTGACTCGTGGACCCTGGCCTGCCGCCCTCCGACGGGAGGCCAAAGGTACGGGCCCGCCTGCGAACAGGGTCAAAGAAAGATAACCCTGAACGGTGAACCCTGCTTGTGGGGGCGTAGCGTTTATCGCGAAGACTCAAACCTGTGAACGGTCAGCATTTATTTATTAAATTTTATAACCAGAAAACCAGAATTTTTTCTCCAGACAAACAGGTTAATGGGATCACCGCTTTTGGTCTTCTGCACGGCTTCCGTGTAATCGTTTACGGTTTCAATCGCCTGGTGATTGATCTCTTTGATGATATCTCCCACCTGAACGCCGGCTTCGGCCCCCTTGCTGTCGGGTCCCACCCCGACAACGACAACACCGGCGGTATCTCCAAGGTTGAACCTCTGGGCCATTTCAGTTGTCAATTCCGTTACCCGGATACCCAGTTCTTCTTCTTCACGTTCCGGGGGCGTGCCACGGGCTGACAATTTGGCATCATTGCGCTTGGCAAGCTTTACCGAAAATGTTTTTTTCTTGCCATCGCGAAAAACTTCCACCGTGGCTGTCTGGCCAACTTTGAAACCGGCAATCATGCTTGTCAATTGACGGCTGGTTTCTACCTTCTGGCCGTTGACCTCAAGAATTATGTCCTTGGCTTGAATACCGGCCTTATCGGCCGGATCCCCTTTAAAGACATCGGCAACCAGGACACCTTTGCGATCCTTTAACCCGTAATATTCCGCCATTTCACGGGTTAGATCCTGAATCGCAACCCCCAGCCATCCGCGGGTAACTTCGCCTTCGGATTTTAGCTGGGCAATAATGTCTTCGGCCAGATTGACGGGAATTGCAAATCCGATGCCGGTGCCGCTGGCGATGATAGCCGTATTGATACCCACCACCTCGCCGGCCATATTGAGCAAGGGACCGCCGCTATTTCCGGGATTGATGGAAGCGTCGGTCTGGATAAAATCATCGTAAGGTCCCGACCCGATCACCCGTCCTTTGGCGCTTACAATGCCGGCCGTAACCGTACGCTCCAAACCAAAGGGGCTGCCGATAGCGACCACCCAGTGACCGATTTTCAGCTTGTCGGAATCACCCATTTTAAGAACCGGCAGGTCCTTTTCTGATTTTATCTTAAGTAAGGCCAAATCCGTATTGGGATCGCGACCCACGACTTCCGCATCGAACTCATGATCATCGTCCAGTTTAACCTTGATTTGGTCGGCACCTTCAATCACGTGGTTGTTGGTGACAACATATCCTTTTTTATCAATAATAAACCCCGAACCAAGGCTGGGCTGCTTGTATTCCCTTTGCATCTCTTCGCCAAAAAACTTCTCAAAAAAATCGTTAAACGGATGTTCCCGCCCCCGGGGACCCCGTTGAAAATGCCGGAAAACGGGGCCACCGCCTTTGATGGTTTTAACGGTGCGGATGTTGACGACGGCCGGACCGGCCATTTCAGCCAATTTGGCAAAATTACCAGGCGTGGAGTAAATATCCGTCGATTTTGCAAATGCCGGCGAATTTAAATCCAAACCCGCAGCAATTGAAAAACCGCCGGTGAGTACTAAAATAATGATAATGACGTTCATTTTTAATTTGTCTCTGATTAATCCCTTCGCGCGCATGGTATCTTTTCTCCTTTCGTTGATTGGTTAGCCGCGAGATTCCCGCATCGATCATTGCTGGCTATATTAGCTATAACAATCTAAAATAACAAATAAATTGATATCTTGACAAGGTTAGATTCATACATAATTTGATAAAAGACTGCCACCGGGCCGGCGGCCTGATGTCCATATTACCATATATAATAATTATGTTTTTCAACATTTCTACACCAAATTAAAATAGAACCCAATTTTTTTCTCCGATTTGATACTTGACACCCGGCCGTATTTTATTTATAGGCTTTGGCCCGATGGCAGAAGAGTTCTGAATTGGGAAGTGGGAATGCGGAATGCGGAAAGAAAAAAGAGGACAGAGTTTTGAATTCGGAATTCGGAAAGAAAAAAGAGAACAGAGTTTTGAATTCGGAATTCGGAAAGGAAA
>JAIVWA010000479.1:0-4076 GCA_049190255.1 Gammaproteobacteria bacterium
AAAAAGCTAATTACTGACTTATACGCAACGATCGTGTTTATCAGGCATTATTTATGCAATACGGACTACCGAAACGGCCAGTTGCGAAAATACAACCTCATTTTCAGCCAGCGGCCGTTTAACCCCATCGGTTCGAAAATCAACACCACAAGAATCGTAACGCCGAAGACAACCGGTACCATCTCTCTGAGATCGCTAAATACCTGAGGCACCAGGATCACAAAGGCCGCCCCCATGATCGATCCCTCAATCGACGCTAAACCGCCGATGATGACCGCAATAAACAGGGTGATCGATTCCATGAAGGTAAACATATTGGGCTCGAGATATCCCAGAAAAAGACCGTAAAGCGCTCCCTGAATGCCGGTATAAAACGAGCTGATGGCAAAAGAGAGCAGTTTATAGCGGGTTAAATTGACGCCGATGACTTCGGCCGCAATGTCATTGTCGCGAATGGCGATGAAGGCGCGTCCCATGTAGGAAGAGATAATATTATAGGACAGCAGGGTAAACACCAGTGCAATTAAAAAGTTGAAATAATAATTAAACGTGTCGGCCGACATATCAAAAGGGGGAGTTAATTTGTTGATCATCAGCCCCATGCGGCCGCCGGAAAGTACCTCGGAATTGACGAAAATCTGATAGACAGCGATTCCGAATCCCATGGTAACGATGGCCAGATAAGGTCCCTTGAGGCGCAGGGAAGGAAATCCGACCAGAATGCCGAAAATTCCCGCCATTGCTCCTGCCGCAAGAACACCCAGGGGCCAGGGGATGCCCCATTGATTCAGATGACCGAAAGTAAAGGCCCCGATGGCCAGAAAGCCGGCCTGGCCAAAGGATATCTGACCCGTATACCCGATCAGAAGGTTCTGACCCTGAATGCCGATGCTGTAAATAAATATAATGGTGACAATATAGGTAATGTGTTCCGGAGCAAACCACGGCAGCAGGAGCAGGCAGAGCACAAAGGCACCCACCCAGACCCGGGTCCATGGTTTGCGGATGAGTTGGAGTTCTTCCTTGTAACTTTCAATCAGATCCATATACTCTACCTTCGTAAGATCCCAATTATACTGTCCTATTTCAATCTATCGTGAATTGGTCGTTGTTTACCCAATCGTAAGGTTTCAGGTGTCAGGTGTCAGGTGTCAGGATAGCGAGCTTCAGCCACTGACACCTGAACACTGACACCTGACACCTAAAACTATGTATGAAAAATTGAAATAACTTTGGCAGCCTGTGCGCTCGCCAATAATAAATTACCCCTTGTAAAGTTGGTCGATCATATCCGCATATCGTTTTTCCAGAAAGGCCCGTTTGACCTTTTTGGTGGGCGTCACATCGCCGTCTTCCTCATAAAATCGCCTGGGCAGCAAGGCGACTTTTTTGATGGTTTCGACTTTGGAAAGGTTTTTATTCATTTTGATTACTTCTTGATTAATCAGCTTCTGGATCTCGTCATTTTGGGTCAGGTCGGCAAAGGTGGTAAACGGAATCCGGTTGTCCTGGGCATATTTGGTGACAGTGTCTTCGTCGATCAAAATCAGGGCTGTCAGAAATTTGCGGCGATCCCCGATGACGACCGCATCCTGAATATAGGAACTGAACTTGAGTTTGTTTTCGATAAACGCCGGGGTGATGTTTTTGCCCCCGGCGGTGATGATGATATCTTTTTTACGGTCCAGGATTTTGAGATGCCCTCCCTCCAGCTTTCCGACATCTCCGGTGTACAGCCAGCCGTCTTTGATGGTTTCGCTGGTGAGTTCAGGATTTTTATAATATCCTTGAAACACATTCTGTCCTCTAGCCAGAATTTCACCATCCTCGGCAATTTTGACCTCTACCCCCGGAAGGGGCTCTCCGACATATCCTAACCGCGGGTTGTCAATCCCTTGAATCGCGATGACACCGGTGGATTCCGTTTGGCCATATCCTTCCCGTAGCGGGACCCCCAGGGCATTGTAGAATTCAAAAAGCTCCGGCGAGGCCGGGGCCGCGCCGCAAACACCATAGCGCACCCGTTCAAGTCCCAGTTGCCGTTTGAGATGGTAGAGCACCAGAAAGTAAAGCGGCCAGTAGGCCAGGGCCCAGAGAATCCGCTGGCTGGAATTTTTTTGCGTGCGCACGTATCGCAGACCGACCCGCACCGCCAGGCGATAAAAAGCCCGTTTGACAAGGGTCGAATCCGACATCCGGATTTCGATCATGGACATGAATTTTTCCCAGATTCGGGGAACACTGGCAAAAATGGTGGGCGACACTTCCCGCAGATTCAGGGGCAGCGTGTCCATGCGTTCAACAAAATTAACGGTTCCGCCGCTATGAATCGCCTGGAATACGGACAGGAGATTTTCATAAATATGGGCCAGCGGCAGATAAGACAACAATTCATCATCCGCCCGGAAGGCAACCGCCTGGGTAAAGGATTCCGTAAGCCCCAGAATATTGTTGTGGCTGATCATCGCCCCTTTGGGCCGACCGGTGGTCCCCGAAGTGTAGATCATCATGGCGGTGTCCCGGGGATCGATGGCATCCAGGCGTTCAGTGACACAGGTGGGGTAATCCTTGAGGTGGGCGTCGCCCTGTTTGAGGAATTCGTCGTAAAACATGATACCCTCATGGGTAAAGCCCCAAAGACCTTTGGGGTCCCAGACGATCACCTTTTTTAGCTGCTCCAGATCTTTATAAATCTCTAGAACTTTATCTACCTGCTCTTCATTTTCGACAAAAAGGAGTTTGGATTCCGAGTGTCCCACCACATAGGCGACCTGTTCCGGCGCATTTGTGGAGTACACGCCGCAGGTCACACAACCAATAGCCATGGTCGCCAGATGACACACGAGCCATTCGGGTCGATTATCTCCCAGAATCGCCACCCGATCGCCGGCTTGAAGTCCGGCACGAATCAACCCGGCCGAGGCTTTTTTCACCATTTTTCCATATTCATCCCAGGTGATTCGGTTCCAGATACCGAATTCTTTGCGCCGCAGGGCAATTCGATCGCCTTGGGTGTTGACCTGTTGAAAAAACAGGTGGGGGAAGGTGGCTGCATTGATCCCCATTACCAGGTCCTCCTTTTTTTATAGAGCCGCCAGCCTTTGGGGGAGGCGGTCTCCTTGCCAACACCGAGGTAAAGCTCCTGCACATCCTCGTTTTCTTGAAGTTCCTGAGGCGTTCCTTCGAGTACGATGCGGCCGGATTCCATGATATAGCCGAAGGTGGCGATACTCAGAGCCAGTTTGGCATTTTGCTCCACCAGCAGAATCGTGGTCCCGGCCTGGCTGATTTTCAACAGGGCGTCATAGACCTGGCGCGCAATTTGGGGGGCCAAACCGAGGGAGGGCTCATCGAGCATAAGGAGCTTGGGCCGGCGCAGCATGGCCCGGGCCATGGCCAGCATCTGCTGCTCACCGCCGGAAAGGGTTTCCGACTCCTGGCCGGCCCGTTCTTTAAGAATCGGGAAAAGCCCGTAGATAAAATCGAAGTCATCCTGCAGCTGAGAGTCCTTCCGGCCCCAGCAGCCCAGTTCCAGGTTTTCTTTCACCGTCAGCTCCCGGAATAAACCTCGGTCTTCAGGAACATAAACAATGCCCCGGCGTGCCACTCGTTCCGGGGCCAGCCGATGGATCCGTTTGCCCATAAATTCAATGGTGCCTTTTTTGGGCTGATCCTTGAGCAGTCCGGCGATGGTTTTCAACAAAGTTGTTTTGCCGGCCCCGTTGGGTCCCAGGACCGTAAATATTTCTTTTTCTTTGACTTCCAGCGAGAGCCCGTGCAGCGCATAGATGCGATCGTAGTACAGGGTTTCAATGGTGGCGATTTTCAGCAATGGTTCCATAGTAGCAAATGCCTAAAATGAACTAAAATGCCTAAAGTGCCTAAAATTAAGGATGCGAATCAATCTTAATTTTAAGCAAAAAATTTACCTCAATTCTTTGGTAAGGAATGCTTTCAAATCTCTCTCTGTCATACCCGCGAAGGCGGGTATCCAGCTATCACTGCACTGGATTCCCGCCTTCGCGGGAATGACGGCGATTGCTTCTTACGTTGCGGCCTCTCATTCGTGTACCAGT
>JAIVWA010000480.1:0-2721 GCA_049190255.1 Gammaproteobacteria bacterium
TCAGGGTTCAGGGTTCAGGGTTCAAGGTTCATGGATTAAAACTAACTCATTTCGTATAATTCTCAACTAACATATCCACCGCTGTTCGCTGCATAATCAGCCGGTCTTCAAACGGAAGTGACGTCGGAGTTTCGACGGTAAATACATAAGGGCTGTGGTATAGACGGTAGTAATTGGTAATGCTCAACTGTCCGGTCAGGCGCATATACTTTAGACCCCACATGGGGGCATCGATGATGCCGTTTTCCGTTTTTAAAATGACCATTTTGACATCCTGCTCAACGGGATATCCCATGGTGTGGATCGCGGCAACAATCTGCTCACCAACCTGCCTGTCCTCGAGCCCGTACTGGAGCATGTAAAAACCCTTCGCGGATGGGTCTTCGTGCAGATCAAACATCATAGCATATTGATCTGTCCCCAGAAGTTGCTTGATAATCTTGGCCTCCTGGGAGTTAAATGTGGCGAAGTCCCGGTTGATGTCGATTCCCGCCTGGTTAAACCGGATATCATAAGTCCATCCCCATGGGTTTACCAGGGGAATAATATCAAACGCGATGTCTTTATATCTTTCCGGCGTCCTGGCGATCGCTTCCACAAAGCGCAGCGCGCATTCGGCTCCCGCCGGCTCATTGCCGTGAATTCCTGCACTGAATAAAATTTTGTATTTGACGGTATCGTCCGGCCGGAAACGAATCCGCCACAGCGGTGCTTCAAAACCCGGGTAAGAGACGCGACCGATTTCTTCCAAG
The DNA here is from genome assembly GCA_049190255.1 of Gammaproteobacteria bacterium. Taxonomy (GTDB): domain Bacteria; phylum Desulfobacterota; class Desulfobacteria; order Desulfobacterales; family JAFDCJ01; genus JAFDCJ01. The sequence goes on from JAIVWA010000480.1 coordinate 753, forward strand.
AATAGATGCCGGGATGATGTTACCGCCTTTTGCAGTCGTTGTTCATACGCCGACAGGTTTCTTTGCGGTGGCGGAGTATCCGTAAAGGGCGCTTGATGGCCGCTGGCACAGGCATATAGAATCAATGTCATGGATGTGAACCAAAGCGGTAGAAGCGTTAGGTTTCTTATGAAAGCTTTCACAGGTTCTCAGCTACCTTTCCTTGATTAACGTTCAAAGGTTCAGGGTTCAGCGTTCAGGGTTTCTCTGCCGCAATATCTGCAGATCGTTCCAATCTCATCGGTATCTATTAGAAATCAGTGACAAACAGTTCAGATTGGACCTATAGCCTAAACCTCTGAACTCTGAACCCTGAACGGTTGGATTTAACCTCCCCCTGATTTTCTTTTCTCTTTTTTAGATCCAGGCGGCTTTGAGGCCCTTCTCCCGGATGACTTTTAACTTCAGGGGGGATTCATTTGTCGACCACAACCCAGGCGGTATAGCGACCATCGTGCTCAATTTGGGCCGAATATCCACAGGATTCGATCATTTCCCGGATTTTTTGCGGCGTATGGAAATGACTGCGCATCAGCAGTATTTTTTCCGCCAGGGCCAGAATTTTAACCCCCTTGTGATTAAAGTCCGGTTCTTCGATGACCAGCCTGCCAGCTGGTTTGAGTACGCGCAGTAAATCTTCAATCGATTCTTGTTGGTCACAGAAGTGGTGCAGGGCATCGACCACCAAGACGCGGTCAAAGGATTCATCAGCAAAGGGCAGGCGTTCAACATGGGCACTTACAGGGCAGACTTCCTTATGCGGTGCTTTTTTCAGCATGCGCACAGACAAATCGCTGACAACAATGTTGTCTACCAGGGTTCTGAGATGGGATGAAACCCGTCCGGTGCCGCCCCCGCCGTCCAGCAACCAGCCCGTTGTCGGCAATTTCAATAATTGCCGCAGGCGTATGGTATCCGGTGGGCCGATCAAGCGGTCATAAACGGAAGCGATAAGATCAAAATGATCGAGCATAGCATTTAAATTATTATGATATTCTTGTATAAAGCGTCGCTGTAGTATTTATGCTGCGCCGAGTTGCAAAAAATGGATAATACTTCGCAGGAATTGATCTTGCAAGAATAATCCGATGACGGCTGTCGTTTCACTCCGTAGCCTGCCAAAACCGCACCGCAGTATTGATTTTATTATACATATAGGTTATTCTTTTCCAATCTGGCTGGGGTTCGAGAAGGATCATTTCGATATGCTATCCTGCGGGAGAATATGATGACACAGTGTGTGTTGTTGAATGCCGATTACTCGTTTCTGAATTTGGTGCACTGGAAGCGGGCCTTTTGCCTGATGGCCAAAGGAAAGGTTGAGGTCGTCCGGGATTCTCAGCAGTCCGTTCGCAATTCCAGCGGAAGGGAGTTTAAAGTCCCTGCCGTGATGCGGCTGATCAAACTGATCCGGACGATTTACCGTTCCCGGGTGGCGTTTACCAAACGCAACGTTCTGGTCAGAGATCGTTTTCAGTGCGCCTATTGCGGTACCCGAAAAGAAAAGCTTTCCATCGATCATATTATACCGAAATCAAGGGGCGGTCAGACAACTTTTGAAAATTGTGTGGCCGCCTGCAAAGCCTGCAACTTAAAAAAAGGAGGTCGTACCCCCAGCGAAGCCAAAATGTATCTTAATCTTAAGGCGTTTCAACCGACCATCTCAGAATTTTTGCGTATAAAATTTGAAAACCTTGGGGTGTACAAGGTACTTAAAGAATTAGGGGTTTATTAGGCACTTACTTGTTGATGAGGTGTTTGAACCAAAGCTGCGTAAAAAAAAGGTGTCAGGTTTCGGGTGTCAGGGTAGAGGGTTCAAAGGTTCAAAGTTCACCGTTCAGGGTTACCGTTCGTAAACGATTAGTTTCTTCTTCGATACAAGGCGGAGCTGAACACAGAACCTCGGATATTCGAAGCTTTTCCAAATAAG
>JAIVWA010000480.1:2731-4062 GCA_049190255.1 Gammaproteobacteria bacterium
CCTTAAAAGCGGCCAGTCTGATCGTAGAAGAAACTTACCAGTTTCACACGAGGAGTTAACTAAAAAATGAACATCGAACATCGAACATTGAACGTCCAACATCGAATAATGTATTCTGTCAATTTAAAATAAAGACTGAGCAAAGCGAATCTACCCTTCGAAATTCGATTCGGCTGCCTTCGACAAGCTCAGGCCCCAAGCACATCGAGGAGAACTCGTCACAGGCTGTGGTTCGTTTGTTTTAAAATAGATAAAGTGTAGCTCAATCAATGATCAGGATGATTTGTTCTCACCTGTTTGATTGCAAATTATCCGGGCTAGTTTCGGAGATCAATATTCACTAAATTATGGGCTTGTTCGGAGATATGATATGATGAAAGGTATTATTTTGGCGGGCGGTTCGGGTTCAAGGCTGTTTCCGCTGACCCTCGGGGTCAGCAAACAGATGCTGCCGGTGTATGACAAACCCATGATTTACTATCCGCTTTCCGTGCTCATGATGGCGGGGATTCGGGAAATTCTCATTATTTCAACCCCCAATGATTTGCCCATATTTCGCAGAATACTCGGGGACGGGTCTCAGCTGGGACTGTTGTTTTCCTATGCCGAACAACCGCGTCCCGAAGGGCTTGCCCAGGCCTTTATCATTGGAAAATCGTTTATCGGCCGGGATGTGGTATGTCTCATGTTAGGAGACAATATTTTCTACGGCCCGGGTCTTTCCAATATTTTGAGGCGTGCCGCCCAACTGACTCAGGGCGGGTTGATTTTTGGTTACCTGGTGCGTGACCCGGAACGATATGGCGTGGTTGAATTTGATTCGGACGGCAAGGTGACCGGAATCGTGGAAAAACCCAAAAATCCCAAATCACAATACGCGGTTCCGGGGCTCTATTTTTACGACAATGATGTGGTCAACATCGCCGGCAAACTCAAACCTTCTGCCCGGGGCGAGCTGGAAATCACCGATGTAAACATGGCCTATTTACAACGGGATGATCTCAGGGTCGAACTTCTGGGAAGGGGCTTTGCCTGGCTCGATACCGGAACCCACGAAGCACTTCAACAAGCTGCAAGCTATGTGCAGGCGATTCAGGAAAGACAGGGTTTGAAAGTTTCTTGCCCGGAGGAGATAGCCTTCCGCCTGGGCTACATCGACAGTGACCAGCTAAAGCACCTGGCATCCCAATACCTGAAAAACGATTACGGGCGCTATTTGATGGAATTAGCCCGGGAAGTGAAATAGAAATCCCAAATCCGAAATCGAGCGATCCCCAATCGAAACCTTCTATTTCCTTGACAGGATTCTGGATAAGGAGTAAAAATCTAAG
>JAIVWA010000481.1:0-4061 GCA_049190255.1 Gammaproteobacteria bacterium
ATTTCAAATTCCTCACCGGAATTAAGTTTGGTATAAAATGCGCCAAACTCCCCCAAATTGAGGTCAATTTTAAAGGCTTTTTCAGGGGCGGGGCCCTGTGAACATCCTGATAAAATTATCAGTCCAATGACTGAAATTACAAGTACTAACTTACTCATCCTTTACCTCCTGTGTTATTTTTTTCTCATACTGAAACCGATAAACAGGCAGACCAGAAGACCGATAATCAGTGCTGCGATTCCATGGGGTCCCACACCTTTTGGCGAACTTGCCAGGCCGAAATTATGGGCAAACCCGGCCCCAACAATCATGCCTAAAACAAAAACCGCTGCATCCCCATCCCCTTCACCGGCCAGGAATAGCTGCCGTCCGGGACATCCTCCGGCCAGGGCAAAAGCCAGACCGGCCAGAACCATGCCACCGAAGTTCCAGACATGCATGGTATGGGCCACCGGCTGCTTGACAAAGCCGGGATGAAACTGGCCCACTATCAGACTTGTGATAAAAGCGAAGACCGCCAGGGCAAGAAGACCCAGGAAGAGATGGGTCTGCCTAAACAGAATCAGATCCCTGAAGGCCCCCATAGTACAGAAACGGCTTCTCTGTGCGGCGAATCCGATGGTAAGTCCGACGGCCAGAGAAACAAGAAGCGGGGCATGCATGGCACCCGGCCCTTTGAGGCTGTAAAACAGCACCCCGCTTTTCGCCTGTCCCCGGATCTGTGGAAAGATCAGTATCAGGATAAAAAATCCAAGCAGGGTCAAAGGCAATAACCACCCCGCCGAGGCGTATGTCTTTTGGGTCCGGCCCAGGTTGTATCCGCCCTTGAGAAAAAGCGTGCCGATCCAGATGCCTCCGATCAGTCCGAGTAACCCAAAAATGGCGTTTCCGTCACCGGCCGAAAAGCGCAACAGGGCCCGCCACGGGCATCCCAGGAAGACCAGCGCCCCGATCATGGCAAAAATCCCTAACACGAATCGAACAATAGGAGCGGAGCCGGTACGGGGCCGAAACTCCTTGAAACTATATGCAGCAATCAATGAACCCAGGACAAACCCAATGATTTCGGGTCTCATATACTGGACCACTGCCGCCCGATGAAACCCGATCGCTCCGGCAATGTCTCTTTCAAAACATGCCACGCAGATGCCCATGTTTCCGGGATTGCCCCATTTCTGCAAAAGCGGGGCAAATACCCCGATAAAGGCTCCTACACTTATAATTCCCCAGCGTGTCGAAAAAAAGTTCTTGAATTGACCCATTTATCTCCTCCTTTATTTTTCCCTGAAAAACCTGGTACTGTGGGCCAGGTCAGACTTCTCCGGATCTGCCTGAAGAATTGATGCAAGAGTTTGAAGTGAACTAAAGTTTAAACAGAAGTTTCAGAGATAATTACCGATTTTGGCCGTGAGCGCTTAACCGGCGTGGGTTTAGCTATCTGTAAAGTGTAAGACCCCACTGTCGTCAATCCGGTGTCCCAGCGCCGATAGGACTTCGGATTGGGTCTTCGTGGGGGTCTCTAATCGCCTGATCGGTTTTCTGGACCCCTTGTTTAACGATAGCACCGAGTGTAAGTGCTGCATATCATCCATCACATCTTCTGCTGTACGGTTTATTCCTGCTGTAGCCAGCTTGAGCTCTAATCTGCGCAAGTAGGTCATTGCCGCAACACAAGTAAACAAGTGACAGCGGATTTTACTGTCGGTCCAGTGCCTAATGGGGCGAGTACCGACCAGGTCATCATTTTTGCTGAGACGAAACCGGTCTTCCACCTGCCACCTGTCAAGACTGGCCTCTACAATTTCGCGTGTCGTCCAGTCTGTGTTGTCAGTGATAATTATATTTTTCCCAAACATGGCCTGTTTTCTGATGATTTTGTAGACATCTTTACGAAAGCTCATCGACAGACCGTCTTTGGTATGCTCAAAGCTGAGCGTGTAAAAATCTGATGACACATGTAGACGCTCACATAGCCGCACATACCGTTCCCGGATTGCTTCATGTTTTTTCCAGTGTGGGGCCTTCTCGCGCACTTTGTTTCGCATTATCAGCAACTGCTGGCGAATCGTATCCAGTTTGCTTTGGAATGTATAGCTTTGCTTACGTGCCGTAGCCGGAGTGTAGGTCACCACCACAGCTCGTTGTTTGCCCCAGTATTCACCCTTGGTCCGGTAGGCAAGTAACTGATCTTCAGGATTTTCATCTTCTATCAGCTGTCTGTTCTTTGCAGTGTCTACGGGTTCAAAATGGTCAAGTGCTGTTGTGGCGAGTTCCTGAGCAAAATAAGTCGAATAGGTGGTCACAAAATGAATCCGGGCATGGTCGTCTATCCATGTAAAATTGTTCTCAGAGTTCATCCCCTTGTCGATCACCACTGTTAAACGTTCTTTGGTTTTGTGCAGCCCGCAAACGATTCCAAACATCTCATCCATGATCGCTTCAAAATGTTTGCTGTCGTGCACGTTGCCGGGATATACGCTATAATACAGCGGTAGTCTTGAATCACGGGCCACTAAAAGACCCAGACCAATTTGCCGTAGGTGGTGCCGCCCGTCTTTACTTTTTCCCCGGCGGGCAAGATCAGACTGTGTATCGCTGGCTAAAAAAGTATAGTAGTTGGTAGTGTCAAACAGAAGACAGTCCGCATTGGGAGACTCAAGTTGCCAAATGCGTTTAAAAAAAGTTTGTGCAATTTTTTGCAGAGCTTTCTCACTGACGCGATCCCACTTCTCCCAGTAACGCTCGCTCGTCAGTTCGCCGATATCGACCGGACGAATTTGCTGAACTGCTGTTCTACCATACCATCGCGATATTTTATTTTTGCTGACCGCTTCAACCATTCGGTTCCATACGCAATAAAGAAAATACTCCCCGATGGTAGGTCCGGTCTCTCTGGCAGCTCTCGGAACGATGTTGTCGACAATCCCTGCCAGTTCGATATCTTGATCCATTTGCTGTGCCAGCCATAGGGCGCCAAACTCCTCAACTTTTATCTTCACAGGTCCTTTTTCTGTGCCGGAGGCTAAATCGGCAACGCGCGCTGGAGATCCGATGTATATCTGTGAAACAACTTTTGGTTTGCCGTCAACGCGGGCAATCTCACGAACGTAAAGGTAGGGTCTTCCCTTTTTCTTTTTAACATGGAAGTGAGCCATGTTGACACTATATATGGTAGGGTCTTACATGTCAAGCACAAAATCGTCCTAAACGCAATAAAAATAAGGAATGACCGGGATAAATCGAACATAACCTGGAGGGTCTTACACCTTAAATATCAATAATTTCAACGAATTCGGGCTGTTATGGATGCTCGGAGCGATTATCTCTGAAACTCCTGTTTAATAATCAAATAGCAAATTAATATTTCCAGATTATTTTGGCGGTAAAAAATGGATCACGTTAAGGGTGTAGTCGCCCTTGATCGGTTCCTGCAGAGACCTGCTCTCTTGATTGATCTTCGTCTATCCTGCATGCCGTCAATGGTAATCGACGAGCCGTTCCCAGTCAAAAAAATCGATATCGGCAAGAGAGGTCGGGCGCTGAGCGAACACCAATACCACGCGCAGACCATCGGTAATGTAATGAACAGCGCCCTTTGGTGTCGCGTTTGTCTGGGTTGGTTGTGAGCGTCCGGAGCCTTTGACATAGCCGATTTTGATTAAAGCCTGCGAGTAAGCGAGATCCTGGGTTAGGTCATTACGCGTATGGTCCACGTAAGGATCCAAAGGAATCGTCACCTCGGCAGACGCCTTTTCTGCAAAACGTCCTCCCAAGCGGGTGCCGGTTTGGGCAATCCAGACCGGTTTACCGTCGTAAAGGATCGGCGTCTTCCAGATCCGAATGAAATGCTCCTGAGATCTGGTGTACCCCCGGCTGTGTTTTTGCCCAGAGATGTCCTGGGGGCGTCCGAAGGCATAGCGCGGGTTCAGCGGTTGGTATTGATAGCCCCTGCGGACAAAACCGGAAATCCAGTCGTCAATTTCGCCGATAATCACGACATTTAGCGGCTCGCCTGAGGGTGTGCCGTCCTCATCCGATACGCAGCAGGGTAGATGCTCCAA
>JAIVWA010000482.1:0-4056 GCA_049190255.1 Gammaproteobacteria bacterium
TTGGAATTGATCCGCCGCAGGCGGACCTTAAATATTCAATATTCAATCGACAATATTCAATCATTTGAAGATAGGGAAAATAGCCCAATAAAATCTTTTTGCCACAAAATGCACAAAAATAATTTCTAAGCGCCAAAGTTAACCTGCTTCAATTTAGAATAAACGGCGCCCGACGGTTTCAAGTCGCTTTTATACAAAATAATCTGATTAAACGTAGCGTCGACTGAGCGAAGCGTTGCATATTCATTCAGCATTTGACGGACCAGGGCCTGGCTGGCGGCTTGCTTGATGCGCCCCAGCGTCAAATGGGATTTGAACGATCTTTTGTCTTTTGGAAATCCCAGGCCGACCAGTTTTTCCTCCAGCCGGCCCTGCAAGGCTAACAGCGATCGAATGTCGCCACCAAGGCCGAGCCAAATGACACGGGGTCGTTTTATTCCCGGGAAAACGCCGATCCCACTGACAGCCAGTTTCAGCGGCGAAGATCCAATGACGGCTTCAGCCATGGCAGCACCGATTTTATCAATACCGCCCGGGTCGATATCTCCTAAAAATTTGAGGGTCAGATGGATATTTTCGGGGCGCACCCAGCGGGCGCGAAGCTTCAGCAGTTTTAATTCTTGTTGCACTTTCTGCAGCAGCGAGATTATCACCGGCGGCAGCTCAAATGCAATGAAAGTGCGTATGGACTCGGACATGTTACTTTTTGTCGTTATTTTTTCCTGACCATAAACGGACTCAAACCGGAAAAGGAATATATGCTCCCCTTACGGATGTCCGGCAAATTCGAAATTCGAAGCACGAAATTCGAAACAAATCTAAAATCCGAATGCTCCAATGACCAAAACAACTGCAGCATTCGCCATCATCTCGATCGTGATCCTGTTTGGGTCATTTGAATTTTTGTAATTCGAATTTGTCTCGGATTTCGGATTTCGAATTTCGAGTTTAGTTTTCTAAATAACCACCCCTTCACGATGATAAAGACAATCGATAAAATTAGCAAAACTAAATTATAGAGATTAGCACCCTCACTTACCCGGCAACGTAAACTGAGGTTCCCCTAAATTAAACTTTCCCTGGGAAATCTTTTTCTTCAAAATTTCGGCGATTTCGCGGGCCTTAACCAGGCTGGACAGGGGGACGGTAGGAACCTCCTGCCCGTTGAGCTTGATAAAACCGCTTTTAAGCTCGGCGTAACTGACCTGTCCGTAGCTTTTGGAAATACCGTTGGGGTAATCGTGGCCGTAGTCGATGATTTGGGTAACGATATCTTCATCGGAGATGCCCGTATGGCCGGCAATTTCTTCATTTAAAATGGGAATCGGGATTCCCAGCCCCAGGGCAAGCGAGCATCCATAACCCTGCAAACTCACCCCCACCAGCCATTGCGGGCTCATTTTTTTCAGATCCCCCATCACCCAGAGCGTGCCGGCCGGTGATACCGGAATCCCCTTTTCGTTTCTTTTAACCGCTGGTTTGTGCTGGGTGCCGGACCAGGTCACATACCCTTCGCCGCCGCCCAGAAAGACCCGCGTGCCCAGCCCGATGGTTTTATAGTAAGGATCGTTAAACAGGGGGCTCAGTTGGCCGGCGGAGCAGTAATTGGCATTGGCGCCTTGGGGTTTCAATGTGCCCATATAGGTATAGATCGTTTTTTTGGTGAAATTAACCGCACAGTTGTAATTCTGATAACCGTTTCTCGGATTGCACAGGGTCGCCTGCGGAAGCGTGCGCAGGGTTATTTCTTTTTCCACCAGACGGTTGGGGTAACAATCGGTCCCGTAGCCCGTGGCTTTAAGAGATACTTTCTTGCCGGCCACCAAATCCTGGATGACATGGCCCCCTCCGTAGCTGAATTCCCCGGGATAAACCTTATTCAGGGGGTCATCCTCAACGGCTTCTGTTGCCCCGATGTAACAGTCTACAGCTGCGACCCCGGCGTATGCCGGAACCCTGTTCAACCAGACCTTAGAGGCTTTTATGGTTGGCACCGAATGGCCAAAATTGATAAACGCGCCGGATGAACACATGGGAGCGAAGGTTCCGGTGGTTACCACATCTACCTGGTGGGCGGCTTCGACAGGCCCTTCGTTTTTGACGATATCAATCATCTCCTCCGCCGTGACGACAACAACGGCACCGGATTTGATTTTTTCGTTGATTTCCCCGATGGTTTTGCTGACTTTATGCTTTTTCATAACCTATCACTCTTTTTTGGTAATGGATTTGGCCGCCTCAATTTTTGATAACACATTGTTTTGAATCCATTTCTTATCCCACCATTCGACCGGATTGACGAAGGTTTGGTCAATCAGCAGGCTGAAGTGGAGATGATCTCCGCCGGCCATTCCGGTGCTGCCGGTGCGGCCGATAATGTCGCCCTGGGACAGTTGATCCCCGGTCTTGACAGCGATGCTGCTCAAATGGGAGTACATGCTGAACAGGCCGAAACCATGGTCCAAAATAATTGTTTTACCGTAAATACCCAGTGTCTGGCCAAAGACAACCACGCCGGCGTTGGCAGCCGGCACCGGACTGTTGGCTACGGATGCCAGATCAATTCCCATATGCACCTGCTGATCTATCTGGCGCCCCTTATAATAATAGGTGCGGTGATCCGCAAATCGCGCCCGGGAGGCAGATTTCGGCAATCTCAAAAAACGGCCCCGCCAGTACATTTTCCCAGCGCTATTTTGACAGGCTGCGGCGATGGTCTGATAATTAGTTTTTCTGAGGCCCCGGTTAATTTCAAGAAACTTTTCAACAGGGGATTTGGCAGTGCCGGGGGCAATTTGTGACGAAAATTCCGGAATTTTGCGGTTTAAAAAGCCGTCCGATATATTGATTTTATCTTTTCTAAAAACTTTTCGCCGGATGTGATAGTAAAAACCGCTTTCGGCACGATTGCCGGCCGGATCGACAGCCTTGACAAAAATTTTAGTGTCGCGTCCCTGCTGATATCCGAGGGCGATAAAGGTAAGATATACCAGGGGATCATCAAAAAATCCCGCATGGCCTGGAAAAAATGTATCACCGACCTGAACACCGCTTTGGAAACAGCTTTCCGAGGTGCGAAATATTACCAGACCGGCCCCGCCCTGATTGATGTTATGGGCCCGACTCAACACCTCTATCTCGGGCGGACGGGTGTCAATCACCACCGTCTTTTCTACGTAAGTCTTGTTGCCTTTCCACCAATCCCTCCATGAGTAGTCATGCACAACCATGCGAAGAATGGCTTCTCCATCGGTGAATCCCAACTCCACGGGCATTACCGGTATCTTCACCAGGGACTCATGCAGGCTTCCGCCTTTGAGCATACCGGCGGAAGGAAAAGCTGTATCGTGCAAAACGACTTCCTTGCCGTCCTTTAAAAGGCCGACCCAAAGCCGGCGTAAGCCGCTTTTTTTATCAAACACCGAAATGCTGAGATCCTGGGAGACGCCAAGATAGGCGGTCAGCAGATCCAATTCCAGGGTGGGTTTTTCCCCCTCAAAGCGAACCGACAAAAACCACGCCAGCGGCAGAATAATAACCAGAGACCCTATGATCATCAACCACAATTTTATATTTATTCTTTTCGCTTTCAAACGGCGGTATGCTATCCTTTCTTTGACGTCTTTGAAAATAGAACCTGTTTAAATACCAGTTGACCTGCTGATAATCAAGGCTTGTTTTCGTTTCTTGACATTTGGCAACGTGCAAGATTATATTCGGGTTGCGGGTTGCGGGTTACGGGTTGCGGGTCTTTCGATTTTGGATTTGTGATTTGGGATTTCGGATTGAATGAATCTGATGGCCGGCCGGCGGGTTGAATTTTTTACCACGGATGTTCACGGAGATACACGGAAGCATTTAAGTGTCATTTAGTACCTATTTATTGAAATCACATCATGTTTGCGAAGGATTTATGCCATAGCCAGATCGAATATTTAAGCCTCCGACTCGTAGATCCTACGGCTCGGAGAGGAATTCTATCGATTTAAATAGAAAAGACAGAGCGAAGCGATACCACAAATCTTCAATCTTCAATCGTCAATATTCAATTCCGGC
>JAIVWA010000483.1:0-4043 GCA_049190255.1 Gammaproteobacteria bacterium
GGCTTTATTTTGCTGTTCACGGTTACTGGGTTCTGGCCCTTTAGCTCATAGCTCGTAGCTGATAGTCAAAATGATGGGATCCTTTTTTACTATGAGCTTTGAGCTGTCAGCTATGAGCTATTATTTCTGACCGCTGGTTTCCGCATTCCGCATTCCCACTTCCGAATTCACGCGACAGCCACCACCCACCCCAACGGATCCTCCGCCTTGCCGTATTGGATGTCGGTGATGGCGTTGTAGTATTTTTGGGCGACAGGGCCGGTCTGGTTGTCGTTTATGGTAATAACCTGATCGCCATATTTAATCTGTCCCACCGGGGAGATGACGGCGGCCGTGCCGGCGCCGAACACCTCTTTTAGTCTTCCGGCGGCATGGGCATCGATCACTTCGTCGATGCTGAGTTTACGTTCGGTAACTTTTTCGTTCCAGTGCTTGGCAAGCGCTATCACCGACTTGCGGGTAATTCCCGGCAAAATGCTGCCGTTTAACTCCGGGGTGATGATTTCATCATCGATCACGAAAAAGATGTTCATGGCCCCCACTTCTTCCAGATATTTTTGCTCCACCCCGTCCAGCCACAGCACCTGGGTGTATCCGGCATCATGGGCCTTTTCGCTGGCCAGCAGGCTGGCCGCGTAATTGCCCGGGGTTTTGGCTTCTCCCACGCCGCCGCGCACCGCCCGCACATAGTCGGAAGTTACCAGAATTTTGATCGGGTTGAAGCCTCCCGGATAGTAAGCGCCCACCGGCGAAAGAATAATAAAGTAGCGATAGGTATGGGAGGCCCGGACACCTAAAAAAGGATCCATGGCAATGATCGTGGGGCGGATATACAACGAGGTTTCGGGGGCACCGGGGACCCAGTCTTTTTCCAGTGCGATAAGCTGCTTCATGGCATCGAGGGCGAAATCCTCATCAATTTCGGGGATGCAAATCCTTCGGCAGGAGCGATTGAGTCGTTTGAGATTTTCCTGGGGCCGAAACAGCTGAATCTGACCGGAGTCCGTGCGGTAGGCCTTGAGTCCTTCGAAAACCCCCTGCCCGTAGTGCAGAAACATGGTGGCCGGATCCATCTCAATTGAACCGTAAGGTTCTATCCGCGGTGCCTGCCACCCACCGTCGAGAGAGTAATCCATGTTAAACATGTGATCGGTAAAAATTGTGCCGAAACCAAGGTTGGCATCATCCGGCTTTGATTTTAGATTCTTGCTGCGTGTGATCGATAGTTCCATTGCGTTCTCCTTTGTGCAGAAAATAATTCGCTTTTATTCTACCGATATAGTATATTGCGGCCATAAATCAAGACCTAAGTTTCAGCGCAAAACGAAAGCTGCTTTTCCATCTTCGGGTTTTAATGGGTTACTTGCAACGGCCAGGGCTAAGTCATGTAAATTCCAGTGAATGCGATGAATGTTTTGGTCATTGGATATTGAAATTTGAGATTTATTTGTAATTTGGTGCTTAGGATTTGGGATTTTTTTAACTCTCTGATTCAACTGGATTAGGATTCACTTAGACGTTACCCTGCGAAATGGCACCTTAAGTTGACAATCCCGATTAGGTGGGATATGAAGCGCTTTTCGATTTAAAAGGAAGGAAATGACTCATGGATAAACCTGAAGGATTAGCGAATGTCGAGCCGGTCAGACTCGACAAAAACAGTGAATTCAAATTCAAATGCCATAAAGGTGTCAAGTGCTTTACCCAGTGCTGCCGGGACATTAATATTATTCTGACCCCTTACGACATCATCAAACTGAAAAACCGGCTGGAACTTTCGTCGGAGGAATTTTTAGCGATTTATACCGAACCGCAAATTTTAGAAAAAACCGATCTGCCGGTTATCACACTCAAATTATTAGAAGCAGAAGGATCGGATAGCGACAGCAAAGCCTGTCCTTTTGTGCGGGAAGACGGCTGCCTGGTTTATGTCGACCGGCCCACCACCTGCCGCTATTATCCCCTCGGGGTCGCTTCACTGAGCCATAAGGATGATGCGGACGGGGGCGAGTTTTATTTTTTTGTCCACGAGCCCCACTGCCTCGGCTTCGAGGAGGATGCAAGCTGGACAGTCGCCAAATGGCGCGAGGACCAGGGGGTGGATATTCACGACCGGATCAATGCCGAATGGACGGATCTGCTGGTCAGAAAACGCTCATTTCCCCCGAATATGAAATTCACTGAACAGACCAAGAAGATGTTTTTTCTGGCCAGCTACAACATCGACAAGTTTAAAGAATTTGTGTTTGAGAGTTCCTTTTTGAAGCGCTACCAAGTTGACGATGCCACCGTTGAAAAGATCAAAACCGATGAAATCGAATTGCTGCAGTTCGGGATGAGATGGCTCAAATGGCTGCTGTTTAAAGAAGGGGACTTTAAGGTGAAGGAAGGAGCGGCCGAACTGAAATAGAAACCGTGGCCAATCAAACGCTTTCGGCCTGTTCGAAAATTCGAAATTCGTGCTTCGGATTTATCCGTTTTCAACTCATACAGTTTCTATCATTCATAGCTATCGTAATATAGCCCTTCCCAGCATTTCGGATCTTCCAGTCGCTGCCCGAGGTCGACATTGAAAAATTCTTCTATCGGCTGCAAAATTTCAGGCGCGTCCGTATAAACTTTCCGCAGACCTTCGAGAACGACATTCAGGCCGTTTTGGGTCAGTCGGCCCAGAGGCGGGCGGCAGCCACCGGCCGGCATCCCTAAGATCGACATCATGGCCTTGTAAGCCGTAGGGTTCCTGGCCTTGCAGAGCGCATCACCGTACGGGGTTTTTTCAGTTGTGGAAACGGTGACCAGGCTGAAAAGGGGCTGAAGTTTCAGCATCAGTGTTTTGGCCTCCGACTGATTGCCCTCATTAAGAAGCCGAACCATTTCGCTGAGCGCCTTGGGGGCCACATTGGAGGCTACCGAAATCGTACCGGCGGCTTTAATTTCAGGGTCGATCATCATTTCATAGGTCATGCCGTCATCGCCCGACAGGATGATAAAATCATCTCCGCAGCATTCCCGGGTCCGTCTCATATTGCTCACATCGGTGGTGGCTTCTTTGACGGAACTGACATTCGGATATGTTTTATAAAGGATGGCAAGGTCCTGCGGCAGCATCTGGGCGCCGGTTCGACCGGGAATGATGTACGGTATAATTTTAAGGTTCGGAAAAGCAGCGGCGATCGGTGCCACATATTCCCTGCGAATTTCAAGGGAACTCGGTCCGTTGTAATAGGGATCCACCAGCAAAATCGCATCGGCGCCGACTTCGGCCGCATGTTTGGTTGCTTCAAGCGACTCGGCCGTGTTGTTGCTGCCCGTACCGGCAATGCAGATGCACCGGTCCCTGGTTTTTTTAGCAATGGCCTCGATTACCCGGTTGTGTTCATCCCAGGATAAAACCGGACTTTCACCGGTTGTCCCGACGGCCACAATTCCGGTGATTCCATTCTGGATTTGAAATTCCGCCAGTTTATCCAAACCGTCATAATCGACGTTACCATCGATATACGGTGTCGCAATCGCTGTGTAACAGCCCTTTTTCATATGGCCCCCTTTCAATTTATCCTTTCTGACAATTTGCTAACATCATAAATCAGATAAAAGGGAATCTTTTTCAAAGGTCTCGGTTTTAACCTTTAATATCAAGGTAATATTAGCGCCCGCCGGAGCCCCTTCCAAACACATCTCTTCCTGCAAGCGGATTATAAAGCTTTGTGATGGCAAATTTCATAACATCGACAGACTTCATGTCCGTAATAATTCCCAGCAGAGTATTCTCTCCATCTTCCGGCAGTACACATGCATTGGAATCATCGAATGTAAGTTCTTCAAAGCCTTTTATTAGTTTCTTTTTGTCTTTTTTGGTCATACCCACCTGAACGGCCTTCTTGCCGTCTATTTCAATAACCTGATCGGCCAGTTCTGCTGCTTCTATCTTTTTGAGTTTCTCATCATCCAAAAATACATTAATGAAAAAATCTGCCATGAGTACCTCCTGTTATCGATGATTAAAATGATATAAATAAGGTCTTTTTATATTATCCGTGTGG
>JAIVWA010000484.1:0-3161 GCA_049190255.1 Gammaproteobacteria bacterium
ATTTTTTACTTAATATATGTGTGGCGCTGCCCAAAAAGATCTCAGCGGCTTCACCTTCGGTCTCGGAAAGCGTCGGATGAGGATGAATGCTAAGGGCCATGTCTTCGGCCAGGGCTCCCATTTCAATGGCCAGCACGCCCTCTGAAATCAATCCCTCCGTATCGCGACCGGCGATGCCCACCCCGAGGATCCGTCCGGTGTCCGGATCAACAATTATTTTGGTCAAACCTTCCGGCGCACCCATGGTGGCGGCCCGGCCTGAAAATTTCCACGGAAATCGCTGTACTTTTACAGATCGCTTCTCCTCGCGGGCCTGTTCTTCGGTCATACCGCACCACGCGATCTGAGGATCGGTGTAAACCACCGCCGGAATTGCCCGGGCATCAAAAGCTGACGGTTGACCTGCAATGACTTCCGCTGCTACCTTGCCTTCCCGGGTCGCTTTATGGGCCAGCATCATACCCCCGACAACATCGCCGACGGCAAAGATTCTCTCATCTGTCGTCTGTTGCCGGTCATCCACGATGACAAACCCCTTTTCATCAAGTTCAACTTTGGTGTTTTCCAGACCGATATCCGCGGAAGCCGGCTTGCGGCCGATGGCAACCAGTACCCGGTCAAAAGTCTGCTGCGGCGTGTCGATGTCACCTTCCAACTTTACCTCGACCCCGCCTTCTTTTTCCGCCATTGAAACAACTTTGGTCTTAAGATGAATGCTGTCAAATATTTTATTTAGTTTGCGGTGCAGCGGCTGCACCAGATCCTGATCAACCCCGGCCAGCAGTCTGTCCTCCAGCTCCACCAGGCTGACCCGGCTTCCCAGAGCCGCGTATACGGTTCCCAATTCCAGCCCCACATAGCCGCCCCCAAGAACAAGAAGTTTCTCGGGCACATCCGCCAGCGCCAAGGCACCGGTGGAACTCATGATTCGCCCCCCGGGCTTAAAGGTCGTGCCCGGAAACGGTATGGGGCGAGAGCCGGTTGCCAAAATGGCATGGCGGAATTTGATGTGGCTGACCTCGGAGTCATGAATTCGGGCCGTATCAGAGCCTTCAAACTTTACCTGCCCCTTTAACAGTTGAACACCCCTGCGGTTATTCAAACTGACCAGGCCGTTGGCCAGCTGGTCGATGACCTTGCCCTTCCAGGATCTCAGAGCCTCCAGATCAATGCGCGGTTTGTCGAATGCCACACCCATGGACTCAGCTTTGGCGGCATCGAAAATGAGTTCTGAAAGATAAAGAAATGTCTTGGACGGAATGCAACCCTTAAAAAGACATACGCCTCCAGGCCGTGCCCCCGGGTCAACCATGGTCACATCCAGACCCAAATCAGCTGCTCTGAATGCGGCCGCATATCCCCCCGGTCCGCTGCCGATCACAAGAACCTCGGCCTCCTGTGTTAGCTCACCCATAACCATAATGTTAGCATCTCCGACTTCGTCTTTGGTAAGTTATTTGTGGTTACATATCTCTGGTCCGTGCTGGTAACCAAAAGGTATAAGGTAGAGGGTGTAAGGTATAGGGTAGATTTCAGATTTGGGATTTCGGATTGATGAACCATCTGAACGCTCATGATGTATTCCCTGGGCCCTGGGCCTTAGGCCTTGAGCCTTGCGCCTTCTGTCTTCCGCCCGACACCTTATACCCTGTACCACTGTTGTACCTTACACCTTATACCTTCTACCTTAAACCATTAATTAGACAACCGATAGAAGCCAGTGACCAGCAACCAGTGGCCAGAGGCTGGATTTATATCATTGAAATGAATAGCTCATCCGGGTCCTCCAGGGTCTCAACGAGAACCTTAAGGAAGCGGATGGCATCGGCGCCGTCCAACACCCGATGATCAATACAAAGCACAATCGGCATCATCAGCCGGGGGACAATCACGAAATTGCCTTTTCCCTTTTCCCTGACCACCGGTTGCATGCGCGCCTGGCCCACGCCTAGAATGGCAACTTCGGGATAATTAATAATAGGCGCAAAAAACCCGCCCCCCATCGCGCCGGCATTGGAGATCGTAAATGTGCCGCCCTGCATTTCTTCCAGTGTCGTTTTACGGGTTCGGGTTCGCTGAACCAGATCATTAAGCTCGACTGCCAGTTCTCTGATGCTTTTGCGGTCCACGTCGCGGACTACCGGAACAATCAGACCGCTGTCCGTGCTGACCGCCACACCGATATTATAATAATGCTTAATGATGATTTCAGAATTGGCTGTATCCAGGGTGGCATTAAAATTTGGATAGGTTTTCAGCGCGGTTGCAATCGCCTTGATCGCAAAAATCGTCAGGGTCAACTTGCCTCCGACAGCTTCAATTTCGGCCTTGTGCTTTTGCCGAAAGGCTTCCAGCTTTGTGACGTCCACCACGTCCTGGCTGTTGACATGGGGTATTTGCGACCAGGCCAGGGACATCTGCCTGGCGGTGGCCCTGCGGATGGAACGAAACGGGACGCGTTCCACCGAACCCCACTTCGTAAAATCAGGTAGTTCCGGTACTGAAATAACAGTGCGCGGGCCTTCAACTGCATCAACCGCAGATGCTGTGGCTGTTTCCCGGGCCACTTGTCCTTTATCCGCAGAGGCACGCACATCTTCGGCCGTCACCAATCCCGCCGGTCCTGTCGGGGTGACCCGGTGCAGATCGACTTCCAACTCCCGCGCCAGACGCCGGGTTGCCGGTGATGCCGGAACCGGTCCTGTTTGGGTCCGTGCAGTCGAGGGAGGTACGGCTGCTAATGCTTCGGCAGGCGGCGCCGGCCCATCGGTTTGTTTTTTCTCCTCAACTTCTTGGGCCTCCTCACCGCCTGAAAAGGTCATCATGACATCACCGACGTTGACGATATCTCCCGGTTTGACCAATATTTCCTGAACGCTGCCGGTAAAAGGCGAGGGAATTTCTACAGCAGCTTTATCGGTTTCAACCTCCAGAATGATATCGCCCTCGTTTACCTCCTGCCCGACGGTAACCGGGACAGCCAGGACTTCCCCCTCATGGATGCCTTCTCCCAAATCCGGCAGTTTGAACGATCGGGACATAATGACTCCCTCCAATGGAATGACGAATGTCGAATGTTGAATGAATAATTAAGGAATTCTATCTATTTGTTATTTAATAGGCACCAAACGAGATTTTCTAAGAATTCATTTGATTTGCAA
>JAIVWA010000484.1:3171-4033 GCA_049190255.1 Gammaproteobacteria bacterium
TTTAGCTTTAAATCTGAATCCTATTACCACAAAAGAAAAATAAAAATGAGTTCAGGTTGTCAGCACTTTCTTGGCGGCTCGCAGAATCCGCTTTGCGTCCGGCAAATAAGCTTTTTCCCGGCTGAACAACGGCATGTTGATATCAAATCCGGTCACCCGTTCAATGGGGACTTCCAGGTAGTAAAACGCTTTTTCCATTAACCGGGTTATAATTTCAGCAGCGGGCCCAAAGCTGCGGGGCGCCTCATGAACAACCACAGCCCGACCGGTTTTTTGCACGGATTGGACAAAAAGCGCATCATCCAGCGGTGCGATGGTCAACAGATCGATTACTTCTGCTTCGACCCCGTCTTTCTCTTTTAGCTCTGCCGCCGCCTCCAGAGTCGGGCGCATCATGGCACCATAAGAAATCATGGTCAGATCCCCGCCCTCTCGCACAATCTGAGACTTGCCGATGGGCATCACTTCTTCTTTTTCCGGGACTTCTTCGCGAAAGGCCCGATAAATTGCTTTGGGTTCATAGAATATTACCGGGTCAGGATCACGGATGGCACTGACCAACAAAGCCCTGGCATTACGCGGACCCGATGGTATCACCATCTTTAGGCCCGGTGTGTGGGCCCAATAGACTTCGCGGCTTTCGGAGTGGTGTTCAAGCGCTCTTACACCGCCGCCGTATGGGGTTCGCATGACCATCGGCACGTTAAATCGGCCCTGTGACCGCCAGCGCAGCCGGGCGGCATGGTTTTCTATCTGGTGAAAGTTTTGGTAGCTGAATCCGGAAAATTGAATTTCACAGACCGGTTTGAGACCATAGACCGCCATTCCGATAGACATGCCTACAATGGCAGCTTCTGCCAGG
>JAIVWA010000485.1:0-4033 GCA_049190255.1 Gammaproteobacteria bacterium
CTACAGCCGGCCCCGGCCCGAAGACGTGAAAGGCCGGGACTACGACAGCACCGGCCATTTGAACATTGACCTTCTGAAAGAACTTTTGCCCAAAAAGGACATGGACTTTTACATCTGTGGCCCGCCGCCTTTTATGAATTCTATGATGAAGGGGTTGTGGGAATGGGGTGTACCGGAAAGCCGCATCCGTTTCGAGCTCTTCGGCCCGGCAGCCCTGTTGCAAGAAGGCACCCGAGCCAGGCGTCGCAAAAAGAAAAAAGCAGCGCAAGAGGAGGCTTATGAAATTGCCTTCTCAGAGTCCGGGATTACCGCTAAATGGGATCCCGAATATGAGAACCTACTCGAATTTGCCGAAGATCAGGGGGTCTTCCCGGACTTTAGCTGCCGCTCCGGCATCTGTCACACTTGCCAATACGAGCTTCTGAAAGGCAAAGTCGACTATACCTTCGAACCCCTGGATCCTCCTTATCCGGGCCAGGTGCTCCTCTGCTGCGCCCGCCCGAGATCCAATCTGGTGATTGACGTCTAAAACTTGCAGCGACCAGACCATCCCTGAGCACAGCCTCATGGCGCACTAACTATAACTTGATAATTATAAGATCAAATCATGACGATTACATCTGGACACTGCAGATAGAAGTTCTCGTTTTTTCATGATTCAAAAAATGAAGAATCGCAGATGAAACATATATCACCGGAATCATTGGACTACCAGAATTTTATGTTTTGGCAAGTAAACTATATTTCCTGATGGTTTCAAATACAGCAGCTATCATCTTCTTTCAAACGGAGGTGCAGTATGAGTCTTCCGGACCGCAACAATCCATATTCTTTTGAAGAATTTATCAACGTACTTCACAGCTTGGACTTTTACGCTGACGACCCTTTTCTGCAAAAGACCCTTAAATACTTTGCGGGGGAGGAGTTTGCTGAACTGGATCGCAAACTGCGGGATTTCTCGCCCAAGGTATCCTTCCTCTGGCGGCCGCTGACCGATACCGGGGGCAATCCCAGGAAGTTGCCTTATGTGGAGCACTACAACGCTTACAACCGTCGCATCGACCGTATCGTTCGTTCGGCGGAAACCCTGCAACTTGAGGAGGAGATTTTCGGTCTGGGCCTGTTCTCCACCAAAGTCACGCCCTGGGAGAGTCTCGCCAAACGTTATCTACTTCATCAATTGGGCGAGTTCGGAGTGATGTGCCCCATCGCTTGTACTGAGGGCCTGGTGGCTCTGATTAAACAGTTTCCCAAGGACCGCACCCCCGAGGTCAAGGCCATATTGGAGCATTGCACAGAGGGTGTGGACGGCAGATTTGGCATCGGCGCCCAGTTCATGTCTGAGATCCAAGGGGGTTCTGACATCTCCTCCAATCTTCTGGAGGCCACACCGGATGGTGGCCGCTATCGGTTGTATGGCACCAAGTTTTTCACCTCGGCTATTCACGCTGACTATGCCGTGGTCACGGCTAAAGTCTCAGGCAGCAAGGAGGTCGGCACCTTCATCGTTCCGGCCTGGTTGCCGGGGAACAAGGAAAAAGAGATCCGCAATAACTTCCGTATCAACCGAATCAAATGGAAGATGGGCACGGCCGAGGTGCCCACAGGCGAGGTGGAGTACGA
Source organism: Gammaproteobacteria bacterium (assembly GCA_049190255.1). GTDB lineage: Bacteria > Desulfobacterota > Desulfobacteria > Desulfobacterales > JAFDCJ01 > JAFDCJ01. The sequence continues at coordinate 1,624 of JAIVWA010000485.1, forward strand.
CGGCGCTCTATGCTACGCTGTTGGTCCCACAGATCGAGGTGTGGCCAATGCGGTGGGAATCGTGCTAACCCTATCTCGTATCACGGTGGGCATAGCCAGCGCTGCAGGCATGACCCGGGCGGCTCGTGAGGCCCAACTCTATGCTGAGTTCCGCAACGTATTCGGGACCAAGATCGGCCAGTGGGCCTTGGCCAACCAGCAAGTGCGTGAACTAGTGCATGAGTCCCGGCGCTGTCTGGCAGCCGGTTGCAAGATATACACCCTGCTCCAGGAGTTGGGTGGGCGTTTGCAGCCTGGCTTGGTGGCGGATGAGCCAATGGAAATACGGCGCAGGCGCTTCCTACTCAGGGAGCTGATTATCATCCAGAAGTTGATCACCGCCTATGATTCGGTGGACACCCTCCGCAAGGGCATCAGTATTTTCGGTGGTCACGGGGTTATCGAAGATTTCTGTTCCCTTCCGCGTATTTTCCGAGACGCAGTGGTTAATGAGTTGTGGGAAGGCCCCCGTAACGTGCTCCTAATGCAGGTATTCCGCGATCTAGGACGGGCCGCAGAGTTTTACCCACCCGACCAGTTTATAGACGATCTTCTTTCCGGCGCTGCCCAGGCTGAAATAGTCGAGTTGAGACGCCGGGCCTTAGAGTTCACAACAAATCCTCCGTTCGAAAAATTGGATAATGACTCCCGCCGGCAGGCTGTGGCCTGGGAGGAGTTCATAGTAGACGTGTTTCGGGTTTACCAGGAGACAGCTTTGCGTGAAGTGGGTCTCGAGCCCATATTGAGGCCAAGCAAAATGAGCATGCCTGAGCTTTGGGAGTAGCCAACAAAGGGTGGGAGTATAAATTTTAAAGCGAGCACTTCGGCTATCCTTCCTCAGAATACCATTCAATGAAAAACGTGGATTAGCAGGTGTAATATTGATGACTGCTTTTTCAGCTTAAGGTTGAATTTGTAAGTTTTCTAAGTCGACCACATAAACAGGAAATTGTTTGTAATCGTCATAACTTTAGATTTGCTCACCATTGATTGTATTCAACGCAATCTATTTTATCTCCCAGATGTAGCTATAATTAATTTCACAATCTCATTGCAAAATCATTTTTATCCTTGACATACCACAAAGTGGCATTAAAAAGGTTAATATGGACTTATTTATCATGTTCATTAGGTCATTTCCAACCTGAATCGAGTATATTTAGATTGGTGCTCCGAATCTTGGTCGATGAATTGCTTAATATAAAAATGGAGGGTTGCATCATGAGCGACGATAAAGAAAAACATGATGAATGCAAAATGACTCAAACGGACTCTGAGGGCAACATCAATCTGTGCTGCTGTTACATTTTAGATCAGGATGGCCAGTACGAAGATCCATGCTATCTGCCGGTAGACGACTGTTGCTGTTGTTAGCGGACGTTACTGACGAACCGAAGAGTCTGCCACTGTGAGAACTGCAAGGAACTGAACAGGGAGCGTTATGGCATCGGTGTGCATTATATCAGCCCAGCTGTATAGTTCACGGCATCATAAAGGTAGCGGCAGATGCTTTTTTAACGGGTTTGATCTTCATGAGAAGTCGATGAGATTTTCTGCGGGGTTGGATGGAATCTTCTAATGGCGGAAATGCCAAACACGATATAGAAAAGCCACGTAAAGGTCAGAAAGAACGGCGAAGCTCGATGGCCAAGATTGCACTAACGGGCATAAAACTGACCGCTCCCCCCCCACATCGGAAACTATTTGAGAATGATTAAACCGGCGCTTGAATTGGCCCAGTCATTCCAGGCGTTTTACTTTATTGCCGACTACCATGCCCTGACGACCACGCAAGATCGCAACCAACTGAACCACCGGATTTACGAGGTTGCGGCTACGTGGCTGGCACTGGGGTTGGATCCGGAGCGGGTTGTTTTTTATCGGCAATCGGACATTGCGGAAATTTTCGAATTCGCATGGATTCTGGCTTGTTTTACTTCCAAGGGATTGCTCAACCGGGCGCATGCCTATAAGGCTGCCGTGCAGGAAAATATCAGCGCGGGCAAAAGTGCGGACGATAATATCGACACGGGACTATACAATTACCCGGTATTGATGGCCGCCGATATATTGCTGTTTGGAACCGACGTGGTTCCCGTGGGGCTGGTGCAAATTTGTTGTATTGGCTGATCAAATATACAGATAATTCGCATATCTATATATCGTTTGTTCCATCTCTGCGTTCTATCTGGGCGACAACACAATCGCAATGATCGTCTATTGACTCGATGTAATACATACATTTGTGGCCTGATGTTGATTTTCTCGCAAATTTACACTTTTTTTGTTCCTGCCATGTCGTACCTGCACTACAACGTGACATTGTTCCGGATATGCAAAAATTGATAGATCCAATATGCTTGTTTCGGTT
>JAIVWA010000486.1:0-4022 GCA_049190255.1 Gammaproteobacteria bacterium
ATGGCATACCCCTCCACCACCGCTACGCGTTTTCCCTCCAGACCTTTCAGGTTTCCAATGTAAGTGACGTCGCCGCCGGCGAAGATGTTGATGGGCATGGATAGGTACGGGGTCGTGAAATTATACCGGGTCTCACGTTCCGGGGTGCGCGCCACAGAGGAGAACATGTCCAGCTCGCCGCTTTCTACCGCGTCCATGACCTGCTGCCAGGTGACATCCTTTTTGAACTGAAACTCCACACCCAGCAATTCGGATAATTGCTTAAGATAGTCGATCGAGATACCCTTGAATTCTTCGTCTTCATCGACGAATTCCACCGGTGCCCAACGGGTATCGGCTGCCACCCGGATTAAGGGATGGGCCTCAAGCCATGCCCTTTCTTTTTCGGTTAGTTGGATCGTTTGGGTAGGTGTTGGAAGATTTATCCATTTCGCGGCGATTTCATTGATTTTTGCCTGACCGATAGAGTCGATGCCTTTGTTGAGAATGCCGACCAACTCAGGCCAGTCGTTCCGAATTGCTGTAACAGCTAATAAAGGATGATCTATATCGATGAAACCCGCCTTAATGCCGGTCAGTAGGTGCCTGGCAATTAGGTAGTTATCTATATTCAGTCCGACAGCGGCGTCTGCTTTGCCCTCAAGAACAAGCTTTATCGCTTCAAACGTGCTTCGGGTTTCAATGACTTTTATTTTCTCTTGAAAGGGCTTTAGAAGTATCTCAGCAAACTTAAATCCTTTTACGTGACTGATTGTTCTACCTTCAAGATCCTTAAAGCTCTTGATCTCATTTTGATCATCAGCCTGCACAAATACGGTAACATAATTGATAAAATGTGAACGGGTAGGTAACAAACGGTTGGCCTTTGCCAGAACGGGAGAACAGGCAGCAATTCCGTCTATTTCCTGATTTCTAGCTCGCTGCGAAATATCAGGCCATGCACCTGTTTCTATGATAATATTCGTCCTTAATTGATGATTCAGTTGATCGAAGAAGTCGACTATAAATCCTGAAAGCTTTCCGTCTTCGTCGATGATAATCGCCGGCTCCAAATCTTTATGAAATCCCAGCCGTATGACTGGATGCGCCTGCAGCCAGGTTTTCTCCTGCTCCGTAAGCACAAATGTTTTCGTCGACGCCGGGAGTTCGATCCACTTGGCAAGAATGTTGTTGATCCTTTCTTCACCCAGAACATCGATAGCTTTGTTCAAGATTCCGACCAGTTCAGGCCAGTCGGCACGCAGCGTGGCCCCGATATCCATCCGACTGTTCATGAAAGAGAAAATCGTCCTGATGTCCGGAATAACAAATTTTTTTAGAAAATAGGTGTCGTGATTCAGACCGATGGCCACATCGGCCTTTCCATCCTGTATCAGTGTAAGCACTTCGAGAGTGCTGTCCGCCTTGATGATAGTGCATTTGCCACGGAGCGGTTTAAGCATGTGTTCTATGATTTTGACACCTTTCAAATGGACGATAGTCAGCCCTTCCAAGTCTTCCAGGCTGTTGATGTTGATTGCCCTATCTTTTCTGGCAAAGGCGGATAGATACGCATGGTAGTATGGTTTGGTTTGCGGCATGCCTAACGCTTTGGCAAGCACTGGAGCCGTGGCCGTCATGCCGTCTATTTCTTTTTTCTTGGCCTTTTCAATAACTTTCGGCCATTTATCGATATCGAGCTCTATCTTAACTCCGAGGATTCCCTGCAGCTTTTCGAAGATCTCAACATGAACTCCGGACAACGAGCCATCCTTGCCAACAATCACCAGAGGCTCCATGTCCGGGTTGAAGCCCAGACGGATTACCGGATGTGCCTCGAGCCACTTTTTTTCTTCATCCGTAAATCGAACAACGGGGTAATCTCTTCTGGTGCTCAAAAGTGCCCCCCTAAGTGCTTCGCCGCGTCTTTGGACATAGGCCTTAAGGCTTTGATTATAGATCCTTTTTTGCTGCCAATACTGACTGCTTTCGAGGATATCAACAGCCTGTTGCCTCTGGCCGGCATTGACAAGCTCGATGGAACGATATTCCATTTCGACAAGTTTTAGATTGGCCTTATCAATGCGATCTAAAAATTCTTTGTCAGTGCTGTCTCCATTTGCAAGCGCTTCCTCAAGCACTGCAATCAATTTGGGTTCACTCTCGCGATAGCGTCTTTCCCACTTTTTGTCTTGGGTAAATGCGTAATTCCGCGCCGACTGAGTCAAAACTTCATCGTAATAATCGACCAACAAGGCAAGCTCGCGTAATAGTGAGGCCTTTTCAAGACCTCTTATGCTTTCTGTATCGGACTCATGAATGGATTCAGTAGCCTTGGCTGCTTGGGATAGCGGAATATAGCCGAAAGCAAACACGATTAGGATAACAGCCGCAAGGGCAAGTTTGATCGAATCCTTGATGCGCCTGGGAAGAGAAAACATCGACACCTTCCTCAAAAAAGAGATGAAAACCTCTGACGGCGATATATCGATAGATGTTTTGTTCATGATTAAGAACAGACTTGGATGAATGACCGGCACTAAATCCTCCGCAATCGTTTTTGAATTGTGTGGATTCGGATATGTAAGACCGCTAAAAGTTTAATAAAATAATAAGTGATTGAAACTTTAGATTAAGTCAATAATCGACAATTTGATGCTTGTGCACTAAATTTAGGATAAACAAATGGCGTTTAGGGACAAATGATTTCCACAAGGGAGACGCATACGGAAAGTTCGTAAAAAACGCGTCTATTAACATTTCCCTAACACTTTGTGTTTAATTAGAGATTCTTTTAATTTTCGTACTTTCGTCAGGTATTAAAATAAATGGATTATACGGGATTGGTATTATTGTGGGGTGGTTAGTGTATCGACCGGTTCGGGGAGCCAAAAAAATAAAGGCTCAGTCTGAAAAGACTGGGCCTTTTTTGTTATTCATTTCTGAATATGAAATTTAACTGTCTAATCCGGGTCGCAACCTGAGTTGCAGTTCCTCCAGCTGCTGCTTGCTGGTATCCGAAGGGGCCCCTGTGAGCAGGCAGGCGCCCTTCTGGCCGACCTAACCTCTATGCCTACTGCATTGAGACCTTCGATGACCCGTTCAACGATGTCTTCGAATTTAATGTACCTGCCAATCAGGATACGGCCGCGCTGCGCAAAGTCGGGTTTGAGCGCCAGCAGGGCGCGAACACACGCCTGCCCCTCTTCAATTCTTCCCAAATGACCGCAAACCGAAGCTTTCAATAATTGGTCCCAGTGGGATTCCGGCATTATGAAATGAAGGCTTTCCCGGTATGCTTTTTGGTAATTTTCTACTCGAAACCAGTTAAGAAACACCGCGTGTCGAACCCAGGGGTGACAATACGGGTTTAACTTTATGGCTTTTTCTATCAAGTTTACACCCCTTTCCCATTCCCCTGCCAGGGCCATCAACCAGCCAATGCTATCCAAAACCATCAAAGAGTTTGGGCACAGGTGATACGCAGCTTCGGCTTCGTGTCGTGCTTCCGGAAGCTTGTTTTCCATAAACCGGACATAAGCCAGAATCACTCGGGCGCGCCGGTTGGCCGGTTCGAGGCTGATCCCCCTCTGTGCAAACTCCACGGCCTTTTCCAGGGGCGTCGGAAGATCAACCAATTCCAGCCCGTAGTTGTTGGCATATTGTGCTGCAAGCATCGACCAGGTCTGCCCGTAATCAGGTTCATGGGCCACCGCATGTTCCAATGCTTGAATGGCGCTCACCATTTTTTGCGGGGTGCGCAGCGCGGCGCTCTCCCAGTATCTCAGCACCGCTTCATAGGTCGTCAAGTCAGGCACTAGCTTGTTTCTACTTAGACCGGAAAGATGCCTCGGGATTACGGCATTACCACCGGCCACGCGGACGGCAACTTCAGCGGCCACATCCTCTTGAAACGAGATCATTTTGGCGGCTTCAAGGTCGCCCTGGTACTTACCCGACCAGATTTGAAGTCCCGTCTTAACGTCACTCAACCTGATCGTGACCTTGACACCCGCCGGGTCGCGGCGAACATTCCCGTCAAT
>JAIVWA010000487.1:0-4009 GCA_049190255.1 Gammaproteobacteria bacterium
TTCTCCGCTAGGGTGAGGACATCCCTCGGGAGTCTTTTTCATCCACCACCGGTTCTTCCTCGTAAATATCGTGTTTCAGAACCTCGACTTCACCGGTGATGTTGGTCGACATTTCCAGCTTGTAAGCCAGAAACCACATCATGCCGATACCCAGTATCCACCAGATGATCTGCCAGATCCAGATCGACGGCATCCCATTGAGCCATTCAGCTGGCTTCAGCGGATCACCGAAGAGGGTGTTGCCGATCACGCAGAAAGGTCCGATGGCAAACATGAACCAGATAAGGGTGACTCCCCAGCCGATTTTAATGAGATGGCGCTTGTCGGCCGGCAGGCTGGCATGCTCCCTGATAAAGGTATGGTATGACATTTTGCGGTCGGCTTCCTGTTTATCGGGTTGGGTAAAAAAGCTTATCAGAATGGCCACCGGCAGGTTGAACAGGATGCCCCATCCCGCGCAGTGAATCGTCAGCGGATAAGCCCCCCAGGGAAGGCCGAGATTAAATTTGAAGGTCACCGTTACCGCTATGATCCCCATGATCAGGCCGATGACGATCCCCTGGCGGGTAAGCCAGGGCCAGTAAAGGGTGGCGATCAGGGCCGGGTACATCATAAACCCGTAGGACACGGCCAGGCCACCGAGCATGACGATGGCGCCCGGTACGATGGAAGAGAAGACCAGGGCCGATCCGACCACGATCAACACGTTAATCCGGCCCCACTGGGTTTGCCCGGTTTCGGTCATGTCTTTTTTGATGAAGCGTTTGACAATGTCGCGGGTCAGCATACCGCTGGCGGTGGAAATGTAGGCCGCGCCGGTGGACTGCATGGCAGCCAGGGCGCAAATGGCCAGCAGGCCCACGGCAAACGGGGCCGTATCCGACAACAGGTGAATCAAGTACGGCACCAGGTTGGCCTGTTTACCGCCCACAAGATTGGCAAGGGTCAGCACGGTGTCTCCGCCTCCGGGAGCATACAGGCTCATTACCCAGCCGCCCATGGACTGCATGGTGGTAAAAATAAACAGGGCAAAGCCGATTCCCAGGGTGGAAGCCCACACCTGCTGCAGCGGAAAGGGTTTGGGGTTCTTGTTGGCAAAAGCCCACATGGAAAATGCCGGCGAGGCATGAATTCCCATCAGAGCGAACATGTAGGTTAAAATCATGATACCGGTCCAGACGCCGCCCACAGTCTTGCCTGCTGCCGGCACAAACTGGATCACACCGGGTACGGCCACGAAATGGCTGTAGCCATCGGCTGTAATTTTGAAAATGGCCTTCTTGTTGGCCAGAAAGACTTTGGCCGCCTCCGGATCGGCCCAGGCGGGCACATTGGCACCGCCGCTGTTGATCCAGGCCACGATATCACCATACTTGGACGTCATGGAATCCCAGCCGCCGGCAAAATTGACCGAGATAAGTCCCAGGGCCACAATCCCCGACCACAGCAGGATACACTGGGCCGTGTCCACATAAGCCACCGAGCGCAAACCGCCCAAACCGACATACAGCGCCACTATCATGGCCAGCATCCACATGCCCACGTTGACCGAAAACATGCCGTCGGTTAAGATGTTAAACAAAACCCCCGAGGCCCGCAGCTGGATCCCCAGGTAGGGAATGCTGAAAAACAGCGCGACGACAACGGTCAGAATACGCATGGCCTCGGAGCCGAAATATTGCTGATACATCTCCCCCGGGGTCACAAAACCGTAGCGTTTGCCCATCAGCCATTGCCGTTTCAGGAAAAGCACACCGGTAAACGGAATGGTGAGGACATAAAACGATGCATATCCATAGGGGAGCCCGTCTCGCCATATCAAGGCGGGATGCCCCACAAAGGTCCAGCCACTGAACGATGTGGCCGTGGCCGCCAGAACAAATACCCAGATGTTGAGCTGGCGACCGGCAATGAAGTAGTCGGTTCCTTTTTTGGCCTTCAGGTAACCGGTGATACCGATGGTGATGCAGTATCCCCAGTAACACAGGACGAAAAAGAATAGCCAGTATACATGAGATCCCATGCTAGTCTCCTTTCGCTTATAGGTTATTTTTCAGGTAACAAAACCTCCATCCATTTCCTCAATTTTGACTGCCGGGAGGGCATCACCTCCTTTTTAATCGGACCGGATAAACGGGGTCGGCCAGTGTCATTTATTTCTCAAGTTGCCGTGCGGCCTCAAAGATCTGCTGTCAGCCTGCTCATCCTGTAAATCCGGTCTAATTTTTAGTTATAGTTTCGCTTCAGCCATCTTCTTAATTTCTTCGACAATTTCCGGGTTGGCCAGGGTGGATACATCGCCGACATCTTTTTTGTTGGAAATAGCCCCCAGTACCCGGCGCATGATCTTGCCCGAGCGGGTTTTGGGCATATCGGTGACGATCCAGACATTACGGGGCTTGGCGATCTTGCCGATTTCGGTACTGATGGTGTCCGATATTTTTTTCTGCAACTCCGCAGAGGCCTCAATTCCGGGTTTAAGCGATACAAAAAGATCCGGTTCGCGGCCCTTGATCTCATGGGCCACCGGAACCACGGCCGCTTCGGCGACTTCTTCACAAACCAGGGCCGCCGACTCAATTTCCTTGGTGCCCAGGCGGTGGCCGGAAACGTTGATGACATCATCGATGCGGCCCAGAATACGGTAATAGCCGTCTTCGGCCTCCACGGCGGCATCTCCGGTCAGGTAAGGCCAGTCCCGCCAGTCTTTACTATCCGGGTTTTTGCAGTAACGGGCATAATAGGTCGCCACATAGCGGTCACGGTCGCCCCAGATGGTCTGAAATCCCCCCGGCCACGGGTTCTGGATGCAGATGTTGCCGGCCTTGCCGGCCCCTGAAGGAATGACCTTGCCTTCTTCGTCATAGATAATGGGGTGAATGCCCGGCACGGCAGGTCCGGCACTGCCCGGTTTCATGGGTGCCAGCGCCGGCAGGGTGCTGCACAGGAAACCGCCTGTTTCGGTCTGCCACCAGGTGTCCACGATGGCGGCCTGGCCCTTGCCGACGGTATGGTAGTACCATTTCCAGACTTCCGGCTCGATGGGCTCACCCACGGTGGTCATGTGTTTAAAATTGTAATTGTACTTGGCCGGCTCATCGGGACCGATTTTGCGCAGGGCCCGGATGGCGGTGGGGGCGGTGTGAAAGATGTTCACATCCAGGTCCTGGGCAATGCGCCAGGGTCGTCCCGGATCCGGGTAGTTGGGGACCCCTTCGTAAATAACCGTTGAGGCGCACAGCGCCAGCGGTCCGTAGACGATATAGGAATGCCCGGTGATCCAGCCGATATCGGCCATGCACCAGTAAACGTCTTCCGGATGGATATCCTGGACGTATTTGCACGTACCGGCGGCATAGGCCAGATACCCGCCGGTGCTGTGCTGGCAGCCTTTGGGTTTTCCCGTGGTCCCGCTGGTGTACATCAGAAACAGCGGGGCTTCAGCCGGCATGGGCACCGGGTCAATGCGCTGACCGTAATACTCCTTGAGTACGTCGTTGACGAAATAATCACGTCCTTCAACCATGGGCGCGGCGCTGGATGCTTTGCCCGGATAGCGCTGCCAGACCAGCACCTTGTCGACTTTTTGGCCGTCTTTTTCGGCCAGATCAACGGCGATGTCGGCGTTTTCCTTGTGACTCAGCAGTTTTCCGGCCCGATAGTAAGAATCCATGACGATGAGCACCCGGCTCTGGGAGTCGACAATCCGGTCGGCACTGGCCCGGCCGCTGAAACCACCGAACACTTGGGAATGAATAACGCCCAGACGGGCACAGGCCAGCATGGTAATCGGCAGTTCGACCGACATGGGCATATGCAAAGTAACCCGGTCGCCCGCTTTTAATCCGGCAAAATCCCGCAGCAGGGCGGCGAACTCATTTACCCTCACATAGAGTTCCTGATAGGTGATATGTTCGGTTTTTTCCTCTTCCAGTTCAGGGACGAAATGAATGGCGGTCTTGTTTTTATTTTGGGCCAGATGTCGATCGACACAGTTATAGCTGGCATT
>JAIVWA010000488.1:0-4001 GCA_049190255.1 Gammaproteobacteria bacterium
CTCATGCTGGTTATTCGGTCCCTTTGGCGCCGGAAAGGCCCTCCCACTGTTTTTTGAAGTCTCTTCCAAGGCTCTTCGAAACCCCTTCTTCAGAGAAACTCTTGAAAACTTTGTAACAATTCAGAGCTGGTGTAGAGTGTCACAATAAAGGTATTTAAATTAGGAGGAGATTTTCAGAATAGTTTGACAAAATAGCAGGGATTATCGAATTAAATGGGCCTTATTGGTAAGCGCCCATTTTTTTATTTTTAAGAGGGGAAAGGGCGGCGAAGTTTTAGCCGACAGAACCGCCCTTTCCCAAAACACGAGGATCTGGGACAGATCCTCAAAAGGCGTAAAGATGATAATCCTTGTTAAAGTCAAACTCAAGCACATTTTTAAAAAAGGCAAAAATTATTGCTGGTCCCGACCCAAGTTATGTTTGAGATGTAACGCCAGCCACCTATGGGGCCATGGTTATGTGGCGTCGTATTTTGACGGTTTTGATCAGCCGTTTTATTTAAAACGCTATCGGTGTCCGGCATGTGGGTGCGTGGTCAAACTAAAGCCTGCGGGCTATTTAAAGCGCTTCCAGGCCCCGATTGACACCATCCGTGCGAGCCTCGACTGTCGGCTGAAAAAAGACTGCTGGTTGCCCGCTTGTTCCCGCAGCCGCCAGAATCATTGGTTTAAAGCCTTGCGGCGCAAAGTAAAAGCGTATTTTGGCGATCTGTGGGATCGTCAACTGCTCAGAGCCTTCGATCTTTTGATTGCCCGGGGACAAAATCCGGTCAGCCGAGCCATTTAATCTGCAAAGCCCATCGGTTTTTAAACACCCTACCGAAGCGTGTCATTTTCAAGACCTCTTTTTTAGGCTAAAGCGAGTCCAAACCCATGAAAGGAGGAATTGAAATGACAGAAGATGAAAAACAGCAGGTCGCCGTCTTTCGTTTTGGGCTCATCAGTGACTTTGTCAATGGCAGTCAGCTGGATCGTGTCCAACGTCGGCGGCTGTTGGCCGATAAGTGCGCCCGCAAGTGGCATATTCCTTTTTCCACTAAAACGCGGCTTTCTGAGGGCAGCATCTTACGTTGGATCAAGCTTTACACTGACAGCAACGGCCAGCTATCATCGCTGTATCCTAAACAGCGCAGTGACAAAGGCAAAAGCCGGGCGCTGGATGAAGAAACATGCCTTTCGCTGATTAACTTGCGCCGCGAGATGCCTTCAGCCACCGTGGCCCATCTGATCGCCACCATGAACGAGCGCAGGCTGGGGAGCGCGGGAATCGATCTTTATCCGTCCAGCGTTTATCGCTTTTTGCACCAGCACAATTTGATGCAACCGGCAGGCTCAATGCCCGTCGACCGCCGCAAGTTTGAAGCCGAGCTGCCAAACGACCTGTGGCAAAGCGATGTGATGCACGGCCCCAAAATCAATGTGGCCGGCAGGATGCGAAAAAGCTATCTGATTGCCGTCATAGATGACCACAGCCGCCTGATCACCCATGGTCAATTTTACCTGTCAGAGGCCCTGGTCTCTTATCTGGATGCCTTTGAAAATGCCCTGGCCCAAAGGGGGTTGCCCCGAAAACTCTACGTGGACAATGGCGCTGCCTTCCGCAGCCGGCACCTGGAATATATCTGCGCCTCATTGGGCATCGCGCTGATACATTCCAAACCCTACCAACCCCAGGGGCGTGGAAAAATTGAACGCTTCTTCAAAACCGTGCGGGGACAGTTTTTACCCGGCTTTAAAGGGCAAACACTTAATGAACTCAATGAAGCCTTTGATGGCTGGCTGACTCACGTTTACCATCAACGAAAACACTCTGCCACCAAACAAAACCCCTTTGAGCGCTTCACGGCCAACCTGCACTGTCTCAGAGCCGCTGCCGATAATCTGCACGACTACTTTCGTAAGCTGGCCCTCAGAAAGGTCAACAAAGACCGCACCATCACCCTCAACGGACACCTGTATGAGGGTCCGGTGCCTCTGATCGGAAAACGCGTGGAGCTGCTCTACCATCAAAGCCGGCCCGATCAGGTGGAAGTTAAATATCAAAACAAGTCTTTCGGCATGCTGGCCCCGGTCAACCTCAATGTCAATTGCCGCATCAAACGAGACAAAAACAACAACCCCCAGATCCACTCCAACACCGACGCCGGCCAATATGGCGGCGGCAAACTGTGGTCTTCAAAAAGGAGAGATGACGATGGACACTAATTACCGCAGTTTCTTCGGACTGAAAAAAGAACCCTTCGGCTCGGATATCCGGGTATCGGAAATTTTAAAAACCACCGAACTCATCGATGTCAAAAATCGCTTTGACTATGTCATCCGCATCGGGGCCATCGGTCTGGTTACCGGTGAAGTCGGCAGCGGCAAATCCACCGCCATTCGATATGCCGCAGAACACCTGCACCCTTCCGAGTACAAAAGCCTGTACATGACCGCTTCGTCAGGCGCGATCATGGAATTTTACCGCCAACTGGTCAATGAATTGGACATTCACATTAAATCCAACTCCAAAACCCTGATGCTGCGGCTGATCAAAAAAGAAATCACAGACCTGGTCTGTGAGAAAAAAATCAAAGTCGTACTGCTCGTCGATGAGGCCTCGCTGTTGCGCCTGGAAGTGTTTGCCGAACTGCATACCATCTGCCAGTTTGAAAAAGACTCCAAACCATATTTGCCCATGATTTTAGCCGGTCAAAATAACCTCATCGACAAACTATCCTATCGTTCCTCGGCACCGTTGGCTTCCAGAATTGTGGCCCGCAGCCACCTGCAGGGCACCGACCTTGCCGGCATGCAAGATTACCTCAAACATCACCTGACCATCGCAGGCATTAAACAAAATCTTTTTGATCAAAACGCCATCACCGCTATCCATCAGGGCTCCGGCGGGCTGTTTAGAAAAGCCAATCATCTGGCCCGCGGCGCTCTGATTGCCGCCGCTGCTAATCAGGCGGTCATGGTCAATGCCGACCATGTTCGCCTGGCTTCTACGGAAATCTTTTAAACCCTAAAATACGATAAGGAGATAACCAAATGGACCTGGATTATGAAAAAAACTATCAGCATGTACTCGATCAGATTACTCAACAGCTTGAAATCCTGATGATGGATATTCTGCTGGCTTCTATCAACCGAATGAAATACGATTATGAAAACGCGGCGTTAAAACCGTATCATGAAACCGATGACATCGACTTCTAAGATGAGCATAAATCAACCGGGCCCTTGAATAATAGGGCCCGGTTGATTTAATCTGAAAATTTTACTACTCGTTCAAAATAATCAGGAAAAAATAGTTATTTTAATCCGGGAATCAACAAGGCCATGAGTGGCAAGCTACAATCAAATGCAGATTGAAACGCAATGATTGTCTCATCTGTGAAAAAGAAGCTGCCAAAAAGAAGGCTGATCTCTCTATAAGCATTCCAACCATTGGCAAAAATTATAGAGAAAACAGACGGTTTAAGACTAAAGCCACAGCAGTAATTGAAATTCCGGATTCTGGGTATTGGGTATATGCTGAAATGACAGACTTTAGCAGCCATGGTCTGAGTTTTGAGATAGAAGCTGCGATCCAACCCGGAACCTTAATTAGAATAAAATTAGACAAGACGATTGTATCATCCGGGTTAGACAAATCTTTTAAATCCTCTTTCAAAGCCTGAAACTCTTTATCCAATTCCTCTAATTTCAGTTTTTGATATTGACGGGAGGCACTACAAATCGCTTTTTCAGTATATTCCTTATTGGAAACAAGATATTTCTTCGGACAAGAACTGCCAGGCCTACCCTTTTCAATATTCACCATCTTGTCAGCATCCTTTGTATTGCCTCTAAGACTGTTAAAAGGCACGCCTAGCGGAGAGATTTCACTTAAATAGAGATCCTTTTCTTTAGCTCCCATTAATTGATTTCTTGTAAGATCATCAACATTGGTCACTTCCGGTACCAGAAGAAACGGTGTTCCCCATCCTACTGAATCAACATTATAATGGTCGATA
>JAIVWA010000489.1:0-3995 GCA_049190255.1 Gammaproteobacteria bacterium
TATGTCCGATCGTACCTACGTTGACATGCGGCTTGGTCCGCTCAAACTTGGCCTTCGGCATCTTCCCGTCCTCCCCTGGTTTTTTGGATGTTACTTGTTTAAAATGGAGCCCACGACCGGGATCGAACCGGTGAACCTCTTCCTTACCAAGGAAGCGCTCTACCGACTGAGCTACGTGGGCCAATCAAATTGATCGTAATGACTATTTTCTATTTTCTTGGTTCCCGCTCGCACGGTTCAGCTATTACTATATTTATCCGTTTCAGGAGACAATCGAGTTCTGCTTCTGCTGGAGCGGGAGACGAGATTCGAACTCGCGACATCCAGCTTGGAAGGCTGAAGCTCTACCAACTGAGCTACTCCCGCTTACACGACTATTGGCATGATTCCCGACCTATAAAGAATTTTGCAGGAAGCCATGTAGTAACTATCGATCCCGATGTTATTGCCGAAATCTCCTACATACGCCTTATCTTCAGGCTGGTGGTGGGGGGAGGATTCGAACCTCCGTAGGCTTCGCCGACAGATTTACAGTCTGTTCCCTTTGGCCGCTCGGGAACCCCACCTTTTCGTTAGAGCCAGATTCGGTCCGATGCAGATTGGTCAATCAAACAGCGCCTTCCGCGTTAAACTGAAAGAACCCTGAAAATGATGCTTTAGGCTAATTTTTCGAAAATATATTCTGCAAGTTTGCTATCCGGACGAACCGAAAACCACATTCAAATATGGAGCCAGCGAAGGGACTCGAACCCCCGGCCTACTGATTACAAATCAGTTGCTCTACCAGCTGAGCTACGCTGGCCTCACAACTTAACATCTTAAAATTATTTTAAATGGGATTGATGCAATAAGAGGCAGACCCCCCATACTCAGAACAGATTTTTTTACCGATCTATAGACTAAATATCAAACTCCAAAATCCATCATTATTCTAATTTAAAAGTTGTTATATAGAATTAGATAGTAAATTTCGCTAAAAATCATCTATTTTCTCTATTTCCCTTTAATTTAATCTAAATATCAAGTGGAAGAGTCGATCGATTCAATATCTTGAAAAAGAGTACCACTAACAAAGCGTCTTTACTTTAAGATAAATTTCTTTATAATTCAATAGGTTTTATAAAAAAAATTAAAAAAATTCGACAAAAAATATCTATTGCTCAATAATAATGCCGGAGGCAACCACGTCCCGGAGTTGAATTATCGTCTTAAACGGGGGATGAACCGTCAAAAATATGTCCAGCGCTAGAACCGGGGATGTCGATAGCTATCTAAAGTTTTAGGAATTATTGACGATATCACCTTATATAAATACGGTAAACTGATTGTTCAGTGAATCATGATAAGCATTATTTTTTAATTGAAAAGGGCAATAAGATCTATTGGCATAAAATTAGCATAATCCAATTAGGCCCTTAGAAATTATTTTTTTGCTTTTTATGGCAAAATTTCTTCGTATTAGCAGCTCACCGGATTCATGGTAGCGGAATACTGGAATGGGTTGCATGCAGCCGCTTTATGGAAAATGCAGTGATGGCCTGTTTGTTTCTCCGCCTTCGGAGGATCCGGGTTAAGGCAAATTTTGCAGTTATTGCCTTTCATGATATAAATGACATATAAACCCTTGACAATTTTAGTTATATTTGTTTTATCAATAAATAGTAAATATTGTAAATGGAAAGTTACCGCCCGCTTGCGATGTTGATACGACTGATAAAAAAACCTAAGGAACTAAACTGATGAATCTCCGTTACCTGTTTTTGCCGGCGTTGTTGTTTGTTTTGATTAGTGGTTGTGCGCATTTCTCCATGGACCCCTCAGGATCACCTGACTTGAACCTTCAAGAAGAAACCGATTCTTCTCCAGGCTCCGAGGCTTCCTCCACCAAGATCCTTCACAAAGGTCAGCTAATAGAACGACCAAACCTGAATACAGCCGACCTTTCCGCGAGCAAAGAACCTGAGCTGGATTCTGCTGTCGACCGTGACGAAAAAGCTGTTTCCAACCCAGGAACCGGTTCAGACGGCCTTGGTTTGGATCCCGTATCGACGCAAAAAATTCAAACGGATCTTGATGAGGCCCTCGAGTTATGTCAAGTATCTCAGGTCTACTGGCAAGAGGGAGAATTGGAAAACGCAGTCGAAGCGCTCGATCGGGCCTATGCCCTGATTTTAAACGTTAACACTTCCAACCGTCCCAAACTCATCCAGCAAAAAGAAGATCTGCGTTTTATGATCTCCAAACGCATTCTGGAGATATATGCTTCGCGCAATATTGTCGTAAACGGCAATCACAATGCGATTCCGATCGTGATCAACCGGCACGTTCAAGCCGAAATCGATCTTTTCACCAAAGGACGTGAAAGGCGGTTTTTTATCGAATCCTACCGACGTTCCGGCCGCTACCGGGATCAAATTGTCAACGCCTTGAAAGCAGCCGGCCTTCCGGAAGAATTGTCCTGGATTCCGTTAATCGAAAGCGGTTATAAGGTCAATGCGCTTTCGCGCGCACGGGCCCTTGGGCTGTGGCAGTTCATTCCTTCGACCGGATACAAATTCGGCCTGCAACGCAACAAGTTCATCGATCAACGCATGGATCCGGAAAAATCGACCCGGGCCGCCATCGAATATCTCAAGGAACTGCACCGTATTTTTGGCGACTGGTCAACGGTCCTGGCCGCCTACAATTGTGGAGAAGGCAGAGTTCTGAAAGTTATCAGAAGCCAGAATGTCAACTACCTTGACAACTTCTGGGATCTCTATGAACGGCTGCCCCGGGAGACGGCCCGTTACGTTCCCAGGTTCCTGGCCACCCTTCACATCCTGAACAATCCCGAAAGCTACGGACTGGACATGGTTTCAGTCGATCCGCCGATGCAATATGAAACCGTCGCCGTCAACAAGCAGGTCCACTTAAGAAATGTTGCCAAATCAATCGGCGTCAGCGAAAAGATTTTAAGGGGCCTCAATCCGGAACTTCGTTATCGAATATTGCCCGGAGATAACTATCGTCTCAGGATTCCGCCGGGCAGCAGTGACTTGCTGATGGCCAAAATTGACCAGATACCGGTATCCCATCCTCCCCAAAGAGCCTATGTCTACCACCGAGTCAGACACGGAGAAACGCTTTCCGTCATAGCACGAAAATACCGTACCAGTGTCAGAAGCATCATGCGGGCCAACAATTTACGCCGCTCCAATTATATTGTGGCCGGTAAGCGTTTAAAAATTCCGCAACGCGGTTACAGGAAACCCTCGGTTCGGAAGTTCCAAAGGTCTCCGAACGGCCAGGCGGTCATACATATCGTCAGAAAAGGGGATTCTTTGTACACCATTGCCAGAAAATATGGAACGACAACCAAAAAAATTCAGGAGCTTAACAATCTGGCAACCACAATATTGATCAAAGGGCAAACCCTGACGATTTTTCCCCGTAAAAATGACCCACCGGCAGTAAACGGTTTGACCACCTACGAGGTTCGGCCGGGTGACAGCCCCTTTCTAATCGCCCAGCGCCATCAGATGCCTCTGAATCGTCTGCTCTATTTAAACCGACTATATCCCGGCAGTAAGATTTTTCCGGGTCAGAAGCTCTATATCGAATAGGTTTGCAGAAGACAGAAGGTTCTGATTTCGGATTTGGGATTTGGGATTTCGGATCTTAATAAGGAAAGGGTCTTATCTTAAAGTTTTGCCCGCTTGTTGAGCACAACAATATAAAAATTCCGATTGCGAAATCCCGCTTTAGCGGGATTGAGCACTTTTTCTCTCCAAACAGTTGTCACAACAACTCACAAATCACCTCTCCACGCGTTTCCTTCAGCTCTTAAATCGGCCGCCATTGGAAGCCCGAATTTTGACCCTGCAGAATCCGGTTTCCACTTGCATGCCCTTTAAATCCGCAGTAGGATAGATACCCTTTAACAGCAGTGTTATTATCCAAGATTGGCCTGCCGGCTATTTCTGGCAATGCGATTGATTTTGTTAGGTGTATGG
>JAIVWA010000490.1:0-3980 GCA_049190255.1 Gammaproteobacteria bacterium
TGGCGGTCAAGGCACTTGATTTTATATGGGTTCGGAAATTGTGGGTTGAGGCATGAAATATACAATCGGCGCATCATGTGGATTGGTCAGGGGAACAAAGACTGTTTAAGTTATGAGTTATATATCTGAAATTTTTACTAATTATAGATAGTGGCAAGCTATATGACATTTCGTCGAGGCTCAAAATACGGTTTGAATCAGCAAATATCACAAATTTCTCTCAACGTTGAGTATTCTCAATATAGCCCCACTTTTCAAAATGCCTGTTCAGTAATATTCCGCAAAAATATCCCTCTAAGCTGAAATCAATAAAAAACTCCATAAATTTAGCTTGACATGGATTACCACATTGTGTTATTTGACATCCTTTCTTCCTTTCTAATTTGAACAGGAATACCCTATCCCTCTGCCCGCTATCTTCTGAATTGAAACGATCATTCCTGCTTAAATAAATTCTGATTCCCGTAAATTTTAACCTAAAAATCAGGTGAATTTGCAATGGAGAAACCCCTCAAATTGTGCCTACCACTGTTGAATTCCGGATTTTTTTTACTTAAATTTTCTGATTATTTTGGTGGATTTGAGCATTTTCCGGATTAATTTTATCCGGGGCTTATATGTTACCTGAGCCCCGGATAGATCAGTTAAAATGGCCAATCAACTTTTTGATTATCTAATGGCGGATTGAATATGTCTTCTTCTGCCAACAGGTCCAGAAATTGATTATAGTAACGATTCCATAAACGAGTTTCGAGTTGATCAAGCTTGTCAGTGAGTTTCAGAGCGTTTTTAATTATTTCATGTTGATTCATTTTTATCTCCTGAGAGTAGCTGTTGATCTGATTTATAATCGCAGCAGGCGACGATCAGCCTGCCGCGGTTTTCTTCTACCTTGCCATATCATCGGGCATGTCCTGGTTTGAGTTTTCATCAAAAAGCTGATGATAGTCGTCGAGGGTGTCTAAAGACATTTTCATGGTATCGAGCATGAGGTTTGCCAGTCGGAAAATGATGTCCTCAAACTGTTGTGTGTAGTTTAGTTTTTCATTGAGCGTCATTTTATCCTCCTTTAGATGTTGATGGTTAAAAGATTTCCGTGGAAGCCAGTCTGACATGTTCGGCATTTACCACGGTGTGCTGCTGTGCGGCGGCGGCGATCAGAGCCCCTCGGGCCAGGTGATTTGCTTTTCTAAACAGCCCGCCGGAGCCCTGTTGAATAGCGGTGATGGCGTTTTGATCAAAAAGATTTTGTTTAATGCCTGCGATGGCCAAGTGATGTTTGAGGTAATCTTCCATTCCGGCAAGGTTGGTGCCCTGCAGGTGGCTGCGGGCCACGATTCTGGAAGCCAGCGGCGCCGAGGAGCGATAGGACAGTTTGTCGATGAGGTTGTTTTGGCCGGCCAAGATGATGGGCAGGTAGGGTTTGGAGTCTTTTTCAAACTGACAGATGGTATGCAGTTCGGCAAACACTTCCAGGCGCAACAGCGAGGCTTCATCGACGAGCAGCACGACTTTGATTTTTTTATCACAGACCAGGTCTGTGATTTCTTTTTTGATCAGCCGCAGCATCAGGGCTTTGGAGTTGGATTTAATGTGAATGTCCAATTCATTGACCAACTGGCGGTAAAATTCCATGATAGCGCCTGAGGATGCGGTCATGTAAAGGCTTTTGTACTCGGAAGGGTGCAGGTGTTCTGCGGCATATCGGATGGCGGTGGATTTGCCGCTGCCGACTTCTCCGGTGACAAGACCGATGGCCCCGAGCCGGATGATATAGTCAAAGCGTTCTTTGACATCGATGAGTTCGGTGGTTTTTAAAATTTCTTTGCAGCTGATGTCCGAGCCGAAAGGTTCTTTTTTCAGTCCGAAGAAACTGCGATAATTAGTGTTCATCATCTCTCCTTTTGGAAGACCAAAGTTTTCCGCCCCCATATTGGCCAGCGTCGGTATTGGAGTGGATCTGGGGATTGTTGTTTTTGTCTCGTTTGATGCGGCAATTGACATTGAGGTTGACGGGGGCAAGCATGCCAAAAGACTTGTTTTGATATTTGACTTGCACCTGATCGAGCTGGCTTGGATGATAGAGCAATTCCACCCGTTTTCCGATCAGAGGCACCGGACCCTCATACAGATGCCCGTTGAGGGTGATGGTGCGGTCTTTGTTGACCTTTCTCAGGGCCAGCTTACGAAAGTAGTCGTGCAGGTTATCTGGAGCTTGTCTCAGACAGTGCAGGTTGGCCGTGAAGCGCTCAAAGGGGTTTTGTTTGGTGGCAGAGTGTTTTCGTTGATGGTAAACGTGAGTCAGCCAGCCATCAAAGGCTTCATTGAGCTCATATAACGTTTGGCCTCTAAAGCCGGTTAAAAACTGCCCACGCACGGTTCTAAAAAAGCGTTCGATTTTGCCACGTCCCTGTGGTTTGTAGGGTTTGGAATGTATCAACGCAATGGCTAATGAGGCGCAGACATATTCCAGGTGCCGGCTGCGGAAGGCGGCGCCATTGTCCACATAAAGCTTTCTGGGCAACCCCCTTTTAGCCAGGGCATTTTCAAAGGCCTGCAGATAAGAGCGCAGGGCTTCTGACAGGTAAAATTGGCCATGGGTAATCAGCCGGCTATGGTCATCGATGACGGCAATCAGATAGCTTTTTCGCATTTTACCGTTAACATCGACTTTAGGGCCGTGCATCACGTCGCTTTGCCACAGGTCGTTGGGCAGCTCGGCTTCAAACTTGCGCCGATCCACAGGCCTTTTTATCTGCAGATGGATCAGGTTTTGCTGGTGTAAAAATCGATAAACCGTGGAGTTGTTCAGTACGATGCCCGGGTTAACCCGGTTTTGCCGGTTCATCTGTTCGATAAGCTGGGGCACGGTCAGCGCTGGGGTTTCTAATTTTAACTCGATTAGCGATAGGCAGGTGTCTTCATCCATGGCCCTGCTTTTGCCCTGATCGCATCGATCTTGGGGATGCAGCGACTTTAAATCACCGTTGCTGTCTTTATAAAGACGACACCACCGGTTGATCGTGCCTATGCTGAGGCTGGTTTTCTCTGAGAACGGGATTTGCCATTTGCGGGCGCACTTATCGCGCATCAGACGTCTTTTTTCAGCTCGGCTCATTTGAGCTCCGGTGACAAAGTCGCTGATCACGCCGAATCGAAACACCGCAACCTGCATTTTTTCATCTTCAATCATAATTAACCTCCTTTTTGGGATTTTTCTGTGCCATATCCCAAAAAGGAGGTGAAAAAAATGATACTGTTCGCTGGGGTGTATCCCAAATGAAGATGTGTGCAGATTAAATGGCGCGGCTGACCGGAATCTGGCCTAGTTGCAAAAGATAATCAAAGCCGGCCACGATACCTTCACGCCAGGTGTCGGTCAGATAAACTTTGATCCTTTGGCACAAAAATCTGAACCAGTGACACTGACGGGTGCGCTCAACGCCGGCTAACCATCTATTTGTGGCTGCTTTGCAGGCGATGCTCGATCGGATTGTCTCAACCGAAGCCTGGAAACGCTTAAAATAGCCTTTGGGTCTGATCCGAATGACACAACCACAATCCGGACAGCGGTAAAGCTTAAGCAACAGCGGGCGTATGAACCCATCAAAAATTGCCGGTGCAAAGCCATGACCCCATAGTCGACAGCTGTTACAACGTAGACAGCTGTTGGGCTTTTGCCATGGGTAATTGCGTTCTTTTTTGAAAAGTTCCTTGAAGTTGACAGCAGAAAAGAATATCATTTCCCCGTTCCTTGTGGGCTGTACAGGCCCACAGCTTCGCAAGGGCGGCAGTATGCCTATTTCAATCCGCCGCCCTTGCTTATTAAAATAAAAAAGGCCTCAAATTTGAGACCTATTTATTCCGATAATCATTTACTATTTGTCAATCTATTCTAAAAATATCTCATTTGTTTAAAAAAATATATTCCGCTTACCTACAGTGGTGATGCCAACCTGGAAATTTTCTTACCTCATAGT
>JAIVWA010000491.1:0-3978 GCA_049190255.1 Gammaproteobacteria bacterium
CGGTTAGCCGGTTTTGCCCGTTAGGCCGGTTAGCCGGTTTGCCGGTTTTGCCCGTTAGCCGGTTAACCGGTGTGCCCGTTGGCGATGAATTCCATATATGCTTACAACCGGACAACTGGTTAGCGGGTGCTCTCTGTTATTTTTTAGAAACCATGAAAGTGGAGAAGAGAATATGAAAAAAATAGCCATCGGCTGCGATCCCAATGCCGCCGGGCTCAAAAAGGCCATCATCAAGCACCTGGCCGAACTCGGTTATGAATGCGAAGATTACGGCAGCGACGATCCGATTTATGCCAATGTGGCCATTGCCGTGGCTGAAGCAGTCGCAGCGGGCAAACACGATCGCGGGATATTGATGTGCGGCACCGGAATCGGCATGAGCATTGCCGCCAACAAGGTGCCCGGGGCTTACGCCGCCCTCTGCTCGGATGCCTATTCCACCGAGCGTTCGATAAAAAGTAACAACGTCAACATCATGACCCTGGGGGAACAGGTCACGGGAGTGGAACTCGCCAAAAGCCTGGTGTCCATCTGGATCAACTCGGAATACACACCCGGCGGCCGCTCGGAACCCAAAATTCAAAGAATTTGTGACTACGCGCAGGAGCACGAAAAGTAAATAAATTATTCCAATCAATATTCGAATTTGTTTCGAGTTTCGACATTCGGATTTCGAATTTTTCGAAAACGGAGGTCACACATGAAGAAATTTATCAATGATCCTTACGATGTGGTTGATGAGATGCTGGAAGGTTTTTTGGATGTCCACAAAAAATATGTCCGTAAATTGGATGCCGCGCGGACCGTTGTCAGAACTGATGCCCCGGTGGCGGGCAAAGTGGGCGTTATCACCGGCGGCGGTTCCGGTCATAAACCGTCCTTTATCGGATTTATCGGCCCGGGTATGCTGGATGCTGTTGCGGTGGGTGAGATCTTCACCTCCCCTCCTCCGCTAGCCTGTTTTGAGGCCGCCAAGGCGGCCGATGGCGGTAAAGGCGTGCTCTTTCTGCTGGGAAATTATGCCGGGGACGTGATGAACTTCCAGTTGGCAGCCGACATGGCCAAAGCCGCCGGCATACCGGTTGAGCAGGTAATCTGCACCGATGATGTGGGCTCGGGCCCCAGGGAAGAAGCCCACAAACGCCGGGGGGTGGTCGGCGCTTTCTTCGGCTGGAAGGTGGCCGGTGCCAAGGCTGCTGCCGGCGGCAGCCTGGAAGAATGTAAAGCCGCGGTGGAAAAGGTCAACGCCAATACCCGCACCCTGGGTGTGGCCATATCCCCCTGCACGGTGCCGGCCAAAGGCTCACCCACCTTTACCCTGGCTGAAGATGAAATGGAATACGCCGTTGGACATCATGGTGAGGCCGGAACCGCTAAAATTAAAACGATGAGCGCCGATGAAATCACCGAAAAAATGACCCTGGAAGTGATCAACGACCTGCCGTACAAAGCCGGCGACGAGGTGGCCGTCCTGATCAATGGCCTGGGCGGGACGCCGCAGCTTGAATTATACATCTGCTACCGCAAAGTGAAGCAGATGCTGGATGAGAGAGAGATAAAGGTCGGCAGCTCCTACGTGGGCGAGTTTTTCACCGGCCTGGAAATGGCGGGCTTTTCGGTAACCCTGATGAAGCTTGATGATGAATTAAAAGAGCTATTGGCTGTCCCGGCCGATACGCCTTATTACAAAATATTACCATAGCCCGGCTCCAACGGAGAAAACACGAAAAGCAGACAAGCTAAATTTCGTGCTTTCTATATTTCGTGTTTTCGTGATAAAATCCGGCTCAAGCGAATCATAAAATGCTAAGAAATCACAATTAAGACTACAATAAGGATTTAGAATGGCAGATACCATACCAACATCCCGCATGCTGAAGGCGCTGGAAGCGATGTGCAATACCATTGAAGCTGAAAAAGAATACCTGTCAGAACTCGACGGGGCCATCGGTGACGGCGACCACGGTGTCAACATGGCCAAGTGCTTCCGGGAAGTCAAAAAAAAGCTGGCCGAAAGCGACGCCGATGACATGAACACGCTGTTTAATGATGTCGGCATGGTGGTGTTAAACTCCGTGGGAGGCGCCATGGGAGCCCTCTATGGGACCTTCTTTCTTAAAATCGCCCAGGAGTGCGCCGGGAAAAGCGAGTTGGATTTGAGTGATCTGGTTCGCATGTTTCAGACCGCCGAACAGGGCATCCTGGATATCGGCAAAGCCAGCCCGGGCGATAAAACCCTGATCGACACCCTGGCGCCGGCGATCAGGGCCCTGGAAGAAAGCGAAAAAGCCGGGCAATCCCTTCCGCAAGCCCTGGCGAATTTCGAGCAAGCCGCCAAAAAGGGGATGGAATCCACCAAGGATATGCTGGCCAAGATTGGCCGCGCCAGTCGCCTGGGAGAGAGAACCATCGGACACCAGGATCCAGGCGCCACCTCATGCTATTTTATCCTGCGATCGCTGGCATCGGCCGGTTCTGACAGGTAAACCAGGATACAGCAGTAAAATTAAAACTTTCGATAGATAAGCTTAAAAAAAGTTTATCGATCGATACAGAAAGGAGATTAATAATGCCAGATGTGGATGAAATGAAGGAAGGCAAAAAGTATTACACCGATGTCCCTCAGCAGACTGAGGGTTTTTTTCTAAAAGGATCGAACGCTCTGGATTGGGGAATGAAAAATCGCCTGGCCCGGATCTTTAATCCGAAAACAGGTCGCACGGTTATGTTAGCCGTAGATCACGGCTATTTTCAAGGGCCCACCACGGGCCTGGAACGTATTGACATCAACATCCTGCCCCTTGTTCCGTATGCGGACACTTTAATGCTGACCAGGGGAATTTTGCGAAGTATTGTGCCGCCTTCCGTTTCCCAATCCATCGTGCTGCGGGTATCCGGCGGGACCAGCATCCTGAAAGAGCTCAGTAATGAGGAAATCGCGGTAGACATAGAGGATTCCATCAGACTCAATGTCTGCGCTATGGCGGTTCAGGTATTCATCGGAGGTGAATATGAGCGCCAGTCCATTATCAACATGACTAAGATGGTGGATTTCGGTACGCGTTACGGTATTCCCACATTGGCCGTCACAGCCGTCGGCAAGGATATGGCCAAGGATGCACGGTATTTCAGGCTAGCTACCCGAATCTGTGCGGAGCTAGGGGCCCACTATATTAAGACCTATTATGTCGAAGATGGATTTGAAACAGTTACCGCTTCCTGCCCGGTGCCAATCGTAATGGCCGGCGGTAAAAAGCTTCCCGAGCTGGATGCGCTAACCATGGCTTATCGGGCGGTGCAGGAAGGTGCTTCGGGTGTGGACATGGGTCGCAATATCTTCCAGTCTGAATCCCCGGTTGCCATGATACAGGCAGTAAAAGCGGTCGTTCACGACAATGAGACTCCCGAGAAAGCATTTGACCTTTACGCCACCTTAAAAAATGAGTAACTCAAAAAAGCACGCTTCCCGGGTAAGATAAATGAAAGTTGCCAAATGGTATAACAACAAAGATATAAGAATCGAAAGTGTACCGAGGCCGCGGCCCGGACGAAATGAAATACTCGTAAAAATTGTCTCCTGTGGGATCTGCGGCAGTGATGTCGTTGAATGGTACAGACTGCCCAGAGCCCCGCTGATTCCAGGGCATGAGATCGGCGGCCAGGTATTGGAAACCGGAGAATCCGTGAGTAAAATTAAGCCGGGAGACCGTGTTTTTATAGCTCCCAAAGTACCCTGCATGCAGTGTTATTACTGTAAAAATGGTCACTACCCTGTATGCTCAAATGTCGAGGACAGACTGCCCGGTGGATTTGCAGAGTATGTTTTAGTCCCGGATTCTCTAGTAGCCAATGGAACGTATATTTTGCCGGATAAAATCACCTATGACCAAAGCACCTTTATTGAGCCCTTAGCGTGCGTTGCCAGAGCCCAGAAGCTTGCCGACATCCAAGAGGGGCAGACGGTGGTGGTAATTGGTT
>JAIVWA010000492.1:0-3970 GCA_049190255.1 Gammaproteobacteria bacterium
ACCTTTCTTTTGAAAAAATTAAACTTATTCAAAAAAAAAAGATGCTCATGGGCCAGGAGGGCACCGGGTGTTACATTTCCGGATGGCATCGGGGGGTAACCGGACGGATCGAAAAACTGATTGCCTTTTACCCAATTGTTATCTCCGAGACGCCCCCTCAGAAATGGTCGGTGGCGGTGGTCGCTCCGGTTTCAGAGGTGGAAGCCGCTGTTAAAGATGGATATAAGCGCCAGTTCTTACTGCAGGGTCTAATCATTACCATCATTGTTCTGGCGGCTTCAACTCTCATCTTTATTGAAAAACGATGGTCCCGAGTTCTGGAACTAAAGGTCAGAGTAAGGACCGAGGCACTTAAACGATCGGAAGAAAAATACCGTTCTCTGGTCGAAAGCGCTGAAGACTTCATTTTTACGGTCAATTTAGAGGGCAAATTCCAATCCATGAACAGCTTTACGGCAACTTTTTTCGGCGGAAGTCCCCGGGACTTTCTGGGGAAGGACCTTGCGGTGCTTTTCACCGATGAATTGGCTGCAAAACAGTTGAAGCTGGTGCAACTGGTGTACCATACCGGCAAAAGTGTACGAGACGAGTTTGAGTTAGTGATAGGAGAACATCAGAACTGGATCGATGTCAATTTTATGCCCTTAAAAAACGAGTCCGGCACAGTGACCGGTGTTCTGTGTATTGCCAGGGACATCACGGAATACAAAAATCTGGAACGCCAATTGATCAGTGCCGAGAAGCTGGCCTCTCTGGGGACCCTGGCGGCCGGGGTGGCACATGAAATCAACAACCCCATGGGCGTGATCCTGGGATTTTGTGACCTGTTGTTGGAAAAAACGGAAAAGGGCAGCCAAAATTATGAAGACCTGAAGATCATCGAACGTCAGGGCTTGCATTGCAAAGAGGTTGTTGAAAACCTGTTAAGCTTTGCACGTCTAAATAAAGAGAGTTCCGAATATGCGGATTTAAACCCCTGCATGGGCGAGATTGTTAATGTTGTAAAGCACACCCTGGAGATGAACGATATAGAACTGATTACTGATTTTGGGTCCAATATCCCCCCGGTGAGAGGCGACGCACGGCAACTCCAGCAGGTATTTCTCAACTTGATCAACAATGCCCTGGCGGCCATGGAAGACGGTGGGAAACTGACCATTCGCACCCGTCTTGACCGGGGCAGACGCAAAGCAATGGTTCAATTCAGGGATACCGGTACGGGGATTGCACCGGAACATATGGACCGCATATTTGAGCCTTTTTTTACCACCAAGCCGGAGGGTAAAGGAACCGGGCTGGGGTTGTTTGTCAGCTACGGTATTGTTTCAAAGTACGGGGGTACCATCGATTGTGTGAGTCATACTAAAAATACTTCCGGGGGTGGGCGAGGAACCATGTTCACCATTAAGTTGCCGATTAGAAGGAAGTAAAGTTCTTTACTTATTAAAATGAAGTTGTTTAAATCCCAAATGACAAAACGCAAATTCCAAATAAATCTCAAAATACAATGACTCAAATTCCAAACTTGTTTCCCCCCTTTTCTAAAGGGGGTAAGGGGGATTTTTTGGAAATTGGAATTTGGATATTGTTTGTTATTTGTTAATTGGTGCTTGGAATTTTCTCAATTAGGCACGCAACTGTACTTAGATATCCATTGCTAATTTTTTATTATATTATGGGATATAACACTGATCACGCTCCCCTGACAATCGTGGTGCAAATGCTTCCGGTTCGAAGAGGCTTGCCGGCAGATGAAAACTGCCCGTTCAACTGAATTTTCCTTCCCTGATAAATCGGACAGTATTCATCCGGATCTTCAAAACGGCCCCGCAGCTTGCGTCGGGCAGCGCATCCTCCCCCGCAATTTTGAACATGCTCACAGTTCAGACAAAACTCCGGGGTTTGATGGGTTTGTTGAAACAGGGGGGATTCAAATATAGCCTCTTTTTTCTCCACCAGGTCGTCAATGGTAAGATCCGACTCGGGCCAGTAAACACAGGCTTTAACCTTTCTGTCGGGAGTCACCCGCATGCTCCGGCCGCCGCAGGGAGTGCCCTTCAGGCCGTTAACCCCCAAAAAGGTGTTTACCAGCGGCTCGGTCACCGAGATGATTTCACTCTGATCAAAGAGGATATTGTAAGCTTCCCAGTACTGGTCAAAACTCAGCAGGAATTCATCAGTGTACATGGGCTGATAGGCATTGACACGGAAATTGGAACCGAATGAGGCGGCCAGCCGGGCAATACTTCCCAGATCTGTATAATTGAGATTCATCAGAACCGCCAGAATCGACACCCGGATTCCCAGCCGCCGGCAGCGTTCGATTCCTTCCATGACCGTTTGCCAGTTTCCTTCGCCGCGGAACTTATCCTGTCGGGCTTGATCCGGAAAATCGACTGAAAATTCCACATCCCCAAAATACTTGAGCTCTTCATCGGGCGTAATCGACAGGGTGTAGCCGTTGGAGGCCAGGGTCATTTTAACATTGCGGCTGTGCAGGTAATCTAAAATTTGAAAATATTGCGGGTTTAGACCGTTTTCACCGGTACCAAACCCGATGGAGCTGATTTCAAGATTCTCGCATACTTTCTGAACATCAGCCAGCGTCAGATCGTAGATCCGATCCTGATCACGATAGCAATGAGCACAGTGTAGATTGCAGTTACTCGTTAGACCTATTCCTAATGAAATCATGTTTTAACTCCCAACCCAGATAGAATAGACCGGAAAAAACAAATTTTGAATTTGTAATTTATTTGACCCAATTTTAAGATCAGGTGGTGCTTGTGTTTTGATTTTTTACCATAAAAGGCACAAATATAATTTATAGCTTGCTAGTGACTTAAACTTTTCTAAAAAGATATTTCATCGGTACCAGGAACATATAGTATGTGGCCAGGATGGTGCCGCGAATTGTTCCCGTTACTTTGGATTTACCAATGCGCTTGCGGTAGTTTATCGGTACACTTTGAATTCGCAAACCCTTGCGGGCAGCCTTGACCACCATTTCCACCGGCCAGCCATAGGTCATTTGTTCCATGTCCAGATCGAGTAACGTTTGCGCTTTAATGGCGCGAAACGAGCCGATATCGGTGATATTGGCCCCGTAAAGCCGCTGCAGTAAAAACACGATCAAGCGGTTGCCCAGACGGCCGTGCAGCGGCATGGCACCTTTTTCCAGGACGCCTTTGATGCGGCTGCCGATGACCAGATCCGCCCGGTTGTCCAGCACGGGACCGGCCACAGCTTCCAGCTCTGCCGGATCATCGCTGCGATCGCCGTCCAAAAATACGATGATGTCTGCCTTTGCAGCGGCTTTTGCTCCGGCCAGACAGGCGGATCCGTAGCCGGGTCGGGGTTCCTGAATGACCCGCGCTCCGGCTAAAGATGCCTGTCGGGCCGTATCATCCGTGGATCCGTTGTCAACAACGATAATCTCGTGAACCCGGTCAGCGGGCACGGCACTGACCACTTCACCAATGGCCTGCTCTTCATTGAGGGTCGGAATGACGACGGATATTTTCATGTTGTGCGTTTAGATGGTTATGATCGTTGCGATCGTTTAGATGGTTTGGATCGTTATGATCGTTTAGATCGTTGATGGTTTCTGGCCGCTGGATGCTCGATACTCGATGCTGGATACTCGATATTCATGGCACACGGCGCAGGGCATAAATAGTCGATTGAGTTTATTGGGTTAACCTAAAAACCTAATCAATTTTATCAACCATTGGCAATAAATTCCGTTTCCTGCCCTCACCGTTTCAATTCCGAAATCCGCAATTCCGAATTCATTTGCATTTTTTCACCACGGATTTTCACGGAATTACACGGAAGCTGAATAAATTATCAACATATTTTATATTTGCCGTTTCCGTGTTTTTCCGTGTCGTTCCGTGGTTAAATTCTCCTTGCCTGATTATTTGAGAGGCGCCTGGGCATTTAGCGACCAATCGTAATGTAGATACTT
>JAIVWA010000493.1:0-3964 GCA_049190255.1 Gammaproteobacteria bacterium
GAAAAAACATGGGGCGCCAGCCGACCGCCGAACTCAACCTTGTATGTACGCGGCTTTTGCTGCACCAGGGTCTGGGTCACCAGGACGTGCTCCACCTCTGAAGTCCCGATTCCAAAAGCCAGCGCGCCGAAGGCACCGTGGGTGGAGGTATGTGAATCCCCGCAGACAATGGTGAGCCCCGGTAGCGTGATCCCCAGCTCCGATCCGATGACATGCACGATGCCCTGGTGCTCATCTCCCAGGCCAAAAAGTTTGACTCCGAAATCTTGGCAGTTCTTCTTTAAGGCCTCCACCTGGTCGCGGGAAATCGGGTCCTTGATATCCAGGCGATCTTCGGTAGTGGACACGTTGTGATCCATGGTGGCGTAAGCCAGCTGGGGAGCACGGATTTTTCTTCCCGCCAGTCGCAATCCTTCGAAGGCCTGGGGGCTGGTCACCTCATGAACAAGATGACGGTCGATATACAGCAGCGACGAACCATCGGGCAGGTCTCGCACCACATGTTTGGTCCAGATTTTCTCGAACAGGGTTTTCCCCATAATTACTTCTCTTCCGCTTTGAAGTTTATAAATAATTTTAATAAGTATAGAAGCTGTCTAAAAAATAGTAGACTGCGTTCAAGAGCCCCGCCATGCGGAGGGATTTCACATCTCATTTTATAATAGCAAAACAGTGCTCAACAAGCTTCTGATAATCTGAAATTCCGTCTTCCGTCTTCTGCCCTCTGTCCTCTGCCTCTGTTTTCTGTCCTCTGTCCTCTGTTTTCTGTAATGCTAAAATGGCAATGAAGTCAGTTGAAGTCAAGTCATCAAATCAGATTGTACAAAATCAATTCGTGGTTATATTGATTCTTAAATAATCAACAGGAAGAAGGAAACGTTAAACCATGAAAGGCACAGAACTGGTCCTCAAGGCCCTCAAAGATAAAGGCGTCAAATACATATTCGGCTATACCGGCGGTGCCATCATGCCGATCTTTGACGAAATGGAAAAACAAAAATGCTTCGAGTTCATCATGTCGCGCCACGAGCAGGGAGCAGCCTTCATGGCCCAGGGAATATCGCGGGCATCGGTGGGCACCTCCCACCCTCGAACCGGTGTCTGCATGGCGACATCGGGTCCCGGTGCCATGAATCTGGTAACCGCCATAGCCGACGCCGTTATGGATTCTGTTCCGCTTCTGGCCATTACCGGCCAGGTTGCCACCGGAGTAATTGCTACAGACGCCTTTCAGGAAAGCGACGTGGTCGGCGTCATGATGCCGATTACCAAGCAGACCTACATGCCCCTGTCCGTCGATAAAATCGAAGAGACCATCCACGAGGCCCTGTACGTCGCCTGGACCGGCCGGGGCGGGCCGGTGGTCGTCGACATCCCCAAAGACATTCAGCTTCTGGAAACAGACGCCAGTTACCAATTCAACCCTGAAACCTATAAACCGGATCTACCGGGCTTCTTATATTCGCCCTCGCCGGATCGCAACCGGATCAGAGAAGCCGTGGCCTTGATCAACAAAAGCGAAAGACCGATCATTCTATGCGGACACGGGGTGATTACCAGTAACGCGGGCCAAAACCTTCAAACATTTGCCGAAAAAGCGCACATCCCCGTCGCCTTTACCCTGCACGGACTTTCAGCGATCCCGGTGGATCATCCCCTGAGCCTCGGCATGGTGGGCATGCACGGCACCGTGCAAGCCAATCGCACCCTGCTGAACACCGACCTGATCATCTCCTTCGGGATGCGCTTTGATGATCGCGTGACGGGCAACCTGGACCTTTTCGGCGGCGACGCCAAGGTCATCCATGTCGAAATCGATCCTTCCGAAATCGATAAAAACGTCAAGACCTCGATTGCCATTAACGCGGACACCGGCGAGGCCCTCAATATCCTGGCCAACGATCATGAGTTAATTTCAAAGCCCCGGCGACTCTGGTTCGAGCAGATAGATGTCTATCGGTCGGAAATCAGGGAAGCCACCCAAAAGGAAATCGACACCGGCATCGGCACGGAAGGCGAGCTGTTGATGAAGACCATCGTGACCCGGCTGTCCGACATCACCGGGGGCCAAGATATCATTGTCAGCGATGTGGGGCAGCACCAGATGATCCTGGCCCGCTTTTACAATTTTCAAACCCCCAACAGCTGGTTCACTTCCGGCGGGGCCGGCACCATGGGCTGCTCCCTGCCCATGGCGGTCGGTGTAAAATTGGCCCGGCCGGACGAGCGGGTGTGGTCCATCAGCGGTGACGGCGGCTTTCAAATGAATATCCAGGAACTGGGCGCCATCATGGAGCATCATGTTGATGTTAAAATTATTTTGATGAACAACGGCTACCTGGGGATGGTCCGCCAGTGGCAAACCCTGTTTTACGACGGACGCTACGCCGGGACCCCCATGAAAAATCCTGATTTCGGGGCCATTGCCGGCGCTTACGGCATCCCCTATTTAAAGGTTGCCGCGTTGGATCAGATAGAACCTGCGTTAAAAACGGCCGCCGAGCACCCAGGTGCTTTTATGGTGGAGTTCTTGTGTGACCCCAGTGAAATTATATTGCCAATGGTGCCGGCCGGCGGCGGCCTTGGCGATATGATCGTATCCAGGAGGACCTGATAATGACCACAGTACAGACAAAACGGCGCGCCATTCTGGCTTTTATGCTGGACCGTTCAGGGGTGCTCAACAAAATCTCCATGCTGATCCGCAGAAAAATGATAAATGTCGACACGATTACGGCCTGCGCCACCCAGCAGCCCGGCATCACCCGAATGACCCTGACCCTGCGTGAAGACAGCGACGACAAAGCCCTTCAGCTGATCAAGCAGATTGAAAAATTAACCGAGGTGATCTCGGCCAAGGAGCTTGACATCGACCAGAGTTTCTGGCGCGAGGTGGCGATTGTCAAATTTGAGGCCGGCAGTGCGCACCTGGATCGGCTGGGCCAAAACTATAACTTTGAAATTCTCGATCGCCAGAATCATGAGGTGATAGTCGCCCAGGTGGCAGGGACATCCCTGATGATAGATAATTTTATGGCGGAAATCGGGCGGGAAAAAATCATTGAAGTGGCGCGATCCGGTTTTACGGCCCTGGAAAAATAAATAGGTACTAAGATCCGGCCTCCGGCGAACTTATTCGAAAGGAACGTTATCAAGCATGCGGGCCCAGAGTTCCTTGACGGTGGCCACCGAGTGCGTCCCTTCGATGACAATCACATGATCCCGGGGCAGGATGGTTGCCAGCAGTCCCTGCCCCATGGCATAGGAGTCATCATCCCCGTACCCGAGATAAATGGGAGTCAGGCGGTCCTGCTGCTGTTCGTATCGTTAAGGATGATGGCCGGAGCGATAGAGCAAACCGCGCGCCGCAGGAGATACCTTATCTGTTTTTCCGGCCGGCGGAACCGGCAGCGCTTTAATTCTGCGGACAAGGCTTTTCTCCTTTTCTATCAGTAAAAAATTGTGGCGGCTGCAAATTCAGATAGACACATGCGCCAGCTTTTCAAGCTCTTCATCATAACGGTCAATGAGATTCTCCCATGCAAACCGGCCCATTGCCTGAGAAAGTCTGCTGCGATGATCCTGGAACTTCGAATAATCTTTGATTAGGAGAGAAAGCTTTGCGGCCAGATCTTTTTTATCATGAAACAACACCCGGGAGTGGAAACTGTCCGGTATAATCTCCGGATAGGCCAACCGGGCCGGCAACAGGGGCATACATCCGCAGCGAATCGCCTCAACCACTGAAATACCGAAGTTCTCCTGTTCGGCGGTGCTGATGACAATTGCGCCCCGCTGCAGCCACTTTATGTACTCCGCCCGTGATTCCACGTAGCCGTATTGAACGATCCGTCTGCCGTAACGACTGCGGGCCCGAATAAAAGCCTTGGGCACCGCCTGGAAATTCTCGCCCAGCAGTGCCAGGCAAAATTCCGCCCCGTTTTCCAGCACCGCATCCAGAGCA
>JAIVWA010000494.1:0-3963 GCA_049190255.1 Gammaproteobacteria bacterium
GCTTTAGTTTTTTCTCTTTTCTTTTTCTCTTTGGGGGTATGGGGACGAAGCCCCATGCTAGGCTAGGACTGCCATTTACCCATAAACCCCAACAAGACAATATCACCCATCTTCGATCAGTGAGTACCCGGCACTCATATGCTGAAACGCGGTATAGCCCAGCCATAGTAATTGGTACCCCGGGGGCGGATCATTTTTCCGACCCAGATAGCCCCCTATTGCGGCGACCAGAAGCACTGCATCACCGAGTAGCGTTGGCGGCTTCAACCCTTTTTTTTAGCGTAGGCGCGCAGGGTTCGTAATTCAATGTTAGTGAACATCACCTCAGCAGGAAGCTCCGGTGTTTCTCTGCCAAGGAGTGTCATCAACATAATTCGCCAGCCAATGACCAGATTAATCGCGATGGCTCGACGCAGGCGCTCTGCAGTCTCATGGGCAAGCTTGTCGATAGAGCAGCCCGATTTCAGTACGCGGTGCCAGTCTTCGATGCGCCAGCGCAATGTATACCAGCGCAGACATTTTTCGATATCCGCTGCGGAACCGATGGCAACCGTCGTTAGCAAGAACCACTCCACGGCCTCGGTGTTTGCTGGCGGGTTTTCCTCCACGGCATGAATCAATTCAACGCTAACCGGTGGTCTGTCGGCATAGTATTCGGGCGGGGGCAGTTGGATCTGCAGGTGACGCAATGCCAGATCTGCCATTCGCTTTGGCCGAACCGCACGGGCTTTTTGCTTGCTTTTCTTCGTTCGGGCGCTCTGCTTCGGGATCGGAACCTGAATCCGGCCTTGTAGGGGGGACTGACGAACGGCGGCAAATAATTTGAAGGGCTCTTCCTTGATGTTGCGATCATGCTTGGCTCGGATCAGGATATCAACACAGGGGTTTTTGCGCTGCTCATCAAAGAACTCAAAAAAATCAGCTTCCCGATCACACACGTCAACCAGCTTCGTCTGCGGCATAGTGCCAGCGAGTTCCACCAGGTCGCGATGATGCTCGATCCAGACAAAGGTCTTTTTTTCCTCGATCGGGATCTGTGATGGTTTCCGTTTATCATCGGCTGATTTGGCTTTCGGAGCCAGGCATTGTGCTTTCAGGACGCCCAGAGGAAGTCCATTCGTCGCCACCGCAAACGTCGAATGCAAGTTCAGTCCGCGGGTCTTGGCACCGGTCTGGTTGGCTTTGAGTTCCCCCAAGCCCGTACAGCTATCCAGGTTGGTGTAATTCAGTTCGCTACCATCCTGTATACACAGCACTGTTTTTTGCCCCATCATGCGTCGCGCCGTTCGCTGACGATGGGGGGCCAGTATATTGGCCATTGTCATCGCCGACGTTTCCGGTTGGTCGATCATCCGGTAGTACCCTTTCGTGGCCGCCCAATCGCCCTTGGCAACGCCACAAAAGGCGCGGGTTGGATCCTCGGCCTTGATCTCAGCTGCACTGACCAGTCTTTTACTCAAGCGTTTATCACCCAATGGAGCCCCACCAAACTCGTATTCAGACCAATGCTCTGCATCCAACCCATCCGTCATGTCCAATGCGCCTAATCCTGCGTTTGGCGATAACCCCAGGTGTTTCCTGAACTCGCTTTCCAGCGGGTAGACATAAATGGCCTTGCGACTGAGTGCCGATTGGGACAGTCGATCCTGCCTGCCACGCCCTTTTGTTTGCCCGATTTCAATCCAGTTGGCCGCTCGGTAGCATGTCCCTGAATAATGCTCTGTGTCCACAAAGCTCTCAATCAAATAGGGTTTGTATTGATAGTGCTGTTCAAAATCAACCGCCAGCCGAGCCACGCTCATGCTCAAAACCTTCGACGCCAGATTGTGGCAGTTCACACTTGGCCGGATCAGAAAACGACTCATCCCGATCACTCGATGCAAGTGTGTTTGCTGTTGTTCCTTATCCCACCCGATCCACTTGTCTCGATCGGCCAGTTGCAAAGCGGCGGCGGCAAAACCAAAGCCTCCCAGCCAGCCGTGCCGGGAGTTAATCAAGTAGCGCAATTGCCGGCCAACCAGCGGTCCCTCACCTAATGGATGCTCCCTCAGCATCAACTCATTCCATATGCGCTTCTCTTCATCTGTTTGTACCAGCAACAGCCTTAATTCCTGAATGTCTCCCACCTCATCGGGGACATCAACAGGCAGGGAAACGGCTTCCGGCAAACGTCGAGACAACTTCTTCGCTCGTTTTTTCTGAACTCCAGGCAGTATGATGTGCCCTGCTTTTTCCAGCTGCCGCAATGCCTTCGCGCAACTACTGATCTGGAGTTGGCCACGAGCATCATAAAAATTAAACTGTTTGCACGCGCGTATTGCTACATCCGTCCGATGGCGAACGTCTTCGTTTGCCAGCAACTGCTTGATAGTTTCTATATTCGCGGGTGTTGATAGCGTCCGCTTGATTTGGTTTTGTATGATCATGCGGCAAGCATGCACTATTCAAATCAATATGTCCAGCTGCTGTATATGGGTAAATGGCAGCGCTAGACTGAGCCATTAGCCCATGAAGTGCAAAATCATCAGAAAAGTTTCAGTACCACTTTTTCCAAGGGTTCTGATTTTTACAGTTGCGAATTCGGTGGAAAGCGGCTATTTTTAATAGAGATATTGAGAATTATCGATCTACTGCATGTGAAGATGAGGACCGGGTCGGTTGGCTAAGCATTTTGCATACCATAATAAAGTCTGTTTTTTCCATCTGACGCCACTTTACACAAAAACCGGATGGTATTTCAAAGCACGTACACAACGTCATAGCCGAGGCCCTTTCCTGACGCTTCAAGATGCAGAGAATGCAGCGAAAGAGCAGTTCAAGGACCATATGCAATAAAATATTTAAAGAATCCTATCCAATGAGTTCCATCAACGGCGTGTATTTTGGAATGACTTGTCCCGCAGTCATGCCTGTGCTGTAGTCATTCCGCACTTCCACTGCTAGCATCCTTGTCTGTTGATTATGTCAGCGTGAAAGGTCATATTTTTGGCAATTCCATGATCAAATGAGTTCAGCATCTTAATGAATAAAAAAAACAATCTGCTGAAATGTCCTGATCCGCAGACCGAGTGCAAGGAGTGTCCGATTCGAAAAATGGCACTGTTTCGCGACGTTCCTGAAGATGACCTTGGCTGGATGCAGGAGTTTCGTGACGCTCAGTATTTGCTCCCTGCAAGAGAGATTCTCTTTCGGGAGGGCGAGACCGCACACACACTCTACACCCTGTTTGATGGCTGGCTGATTCTTTTCAAGATCCTCGACAACGGCAAACGCCAGATCCTGCGTTTTTTACTTCCCGGTGATTTTTTTGGATTTCAGGTCAATGGCATTGGACCAACAGCAGGATACATGCACGGCTCACAAGCCCTGATGGAGAGTACGCTGTGCGCATTTCCTGTCACACGGTTTCGACCAATGATGGAAAAACAGCTGCAGCTAACAAGAAGGCTGGCGGAGATGGAAATGCATGATTTGAACCTGTGCCAAAATCACCTGATCGGCACCGTTCGCAAAAATGCCCGGGAGCGCATCGCCTTTCTAGTGCTGGAACTCTTCTACCGGGTGCGCCTGCAAATGGAGAATGGCTACGATGAAGCCACCAACTCAATCATCTTTCCTCTCACTCAGAAGGAGATAGGAGATGCTGTCGGACTGACATCTGTTCATGTCAACCGCACACTTAAGGATATGGTGAAAAATAGACTGATCCAGTATCCAGGAAAGCGTCTCACCATTCTCAACGAAGATGCATTGATGGAAATCGGAGAGTTTGATCCAAGCATGATTTTGACGAAGTCACTCATTTGAGCTAGTGAACCGCCACAATGACAACTTCGGAGCCGCATATATCTCCATGCCAGCATTTTGCAGAACAAATCGGCAGTTAACAAAAGGCTCTCTCACGGCCGACAGCAGATTCGGTTCGCTGCCCCCTGTTTGTGGCTAATTTGCGACGTTCCTGAA
>JAIVWA010000495.1:0-3958 GCA_049190255.1 Gammaproteobacteria bacterium
AGATTGATCCGGAAGCCAGAAGACCTGCCTTAAACCGTATCTTTGCCTCTACGCGGAAATAGCTCGGCAAAGTGATTACTGCCAAAGGGTCAAGTAAACTGGGTGCAACCCTTCGAGAGCATTGTTCTCGAAGGGTTTTTTATTTCGGCGGGACTGACAAACAATTCGAAAGGAGGATATTGTTATGAAGTCAGGAGTAATTATTTACGTGGCCGGAAGTGCACCGCAGGACTGGACCGAAGATGATGAGACCCGCATTAGAAGCTCAGAGTCTCACGCCGATTTGATTGAAATCATAACCACCAAAACGGGACACTTCGATGTTCTGGATGCCTGGCGGGCTTTGCTGTCAAAGGGTATGTCCCTGATTACTTGTAAAATGGCAGTATTTAGTGAATCAGGAGATATTGAATTTACCGGCAAAGAGTTAAGACTGTGCGGCTAAACAGATTTCTGCAACTCATTCGGAGCAGAAAAAAATGTAAGGAGATTTCACAGATGAAAAAAAATTTTATAGTTTCATGCCTGGCTATTTTGTTAACCTTCTGCCTGTGCACCTCTATCATGGCCGGCGGACATGGTCACAAAGCGCCTAAAAAAGTCGGTATTTTGCTGGTCGCATTCGGATCCAGCGTACCCAGTGCCCAGGTGTCTTTTGAAAATATTGATAAAAAGGTTAAGGCCGCTTATCCGGCAATACCCGCACGCTGGGCCTATACATCTCACATTATTCGGAAGAAACTGGCTAAACAGGGCAAACTGTTGGATTCAGCGGCGGTGGCCCTTGCTAGAATGCAGGA
This sequence comes from Gammaproteobacteria bacterium, assembly GCA_049190255.1. GTDB lineage: Bacteria > Desulfobacterota > Desulfobacteria > Desulfobacterales > JAFDCJ01 > JAFDCJ01. The sequence goes on from JAIVWA010000495.1 coordinate 801, forward strand.
TGACGGCTTTACCCACGTGGCGGTGCAGTCGTTGCACACCATCGGAGGCGCCGAATATCATGATTTACGGCGAACAGTAAACGCCTTCAAGGTGATGGGCGGATTCCAGCGCGTCATATTGGGATATCCTTTACTGGCCACCCAGGAAGACATGCAGCGCACGGTGGATGCGATATTGAAAACCATTCCCCAGGACCGCAAAAAAAGCGAAGCCGTTGTATTAATGGGCCATGGCACCCATCATCCATCCAACGCGTTCTACGCCGCCCTGATGTTCCAACTGCAACTCAAAGACCCCAACATTTTCATCGGAACGGTTGAAGGCTACCCTGGGGTTGATTTGATCAAGGCGTTGCTGCTCAAAAAGAAAATCAAAAAAGCCTATTTGATGCCCTTTATGTCTGTTGCCGGTGACCATGCCAAAAATGACATGGCCAGTGATGAGGACGACTCCTGGAAAACCATTATCACAAAAGCCGGAATTCAATGCGTTCCGATTCTCAAGGGTACTGCTGAATATGATGTCTTCGTTGACATCTGGGTCGATCACCTCGGGGGGCCGCTGGGCCATTTTGAATAATAATAATAGTAGCACTGATACACGAAGTTCGTAGTTTGGGTTCCATATAGTGATAAAAATCACATTATTCGTATGAAAAATGTGCGTTAAATCACATTTTTAGCCCGAATATATTGACAATAATCCATCGTCGTGGCAATGTATCATTATGAAAAGAGATATTTATGCTGAATTGTTGGAGTGGAAAACATCGCCCCGCAGGAAACCGCTTCTATTACAGGGCGCCCGGCAAACCGGCAAAACATTTATTTTAAAGGAATTCGGCCGCCATGAATATGTAAACACTGCCTACTGCAACTTTGAAGATGACCCCGGTCTTGACCAGTTTTTTCAACGTGACTTGAACCCTGACCGAATCCTCGATGAACTATCGGTTTATTTGAATCAAAAAATTCAACCAGAAGCTGATTTTATAATCTTCGACGAAATTCAAGTATCAAATCGGGCTCTGAATTCCCTGAAGTATTTTGCCGAAAACAAACCCGATGTACACCTGGCAGCGGCAGGTTCTCTACTAGGCGTGAAATTATCCGCTCCCGGATCCTTCCCGGTTGGAAAAGTAAATTTCCTTCATCTCTATCCGCTGACCTTTCTGGAATTCCTTGATGCCATGGGGGAATCCAGGTACAGAAAACTGCTTGAAAATATTGACGCGTTTGTCCCTTTGACTGAAGCATTTCACTCACACCTTATCGATCTGCTTCGCCGTTATTATTTTACTGGCGGTATGCCGGAACCGGTCAAGCATTTTGCTGAGACCGGAAACGGAGGGGAAACAAGAAAGATTCAGGATGAAATTATCAAATCTTATGTTCTGGATTTTGCCAAGCATGCTCCGGCAGCCGATATACCCAAACTTACCCAAATATGGGATTCCATACCCAAGCATCTGGCAAGGGAAAACAAAAAATTCATCTTCTCTGCCGTCAAGAAAGGGGCACGAGGGCGGGCATACGATAATGCGCTTACCTGGATAGAAGATGCCGGGCTTGTCCACCGCGCAAATGCGGTCGCAACCGTTAAACACCCTCTCAAGCATTACGAGAACCAAACTTGCTTCAAGGTATATGCTCTGGATGTAGGTCTACTGGGAGCTATCTCCCGAACACCTGTTGAGATAATGGTTCATGGGAAGCGGCTTTTCAATGAATATGAAGGCGCTTTTGTGGAAAATTATGTGGCCCAGCAACTCGTTGCGCATTTCTCCCTGCCCCTTTACTACTGGCGAAGTAAAGGAGGAAAGGCGGAACTGGATTTTCTGTGTGAATTCGAAGATCGTATTTGCCCACTGGAAGTTAAAGCCGGTATTAATCCAAAAAGCAAAAGTTTGAAGTCTTATGATTTACAGTACAAACCGGCACGGCTGTTACGGACTAATCTGCTTAACTTCAAAAAGGACGGCAAAATTGGTAATCTACCCCTTTACGGCATATCACTGCTTGCCAATCTCTTTTAAATAGTGGTTGACCGAAAACCCAGATCAATCGATTTGTTGGGTTTCGCCGTTTAGATCATGACGCGCAAGATGCTTGATTTTCGTAGGTTGGGTTGAGGTACGAAACCCAACATAACCGAACGGGCTCTACCCAACCTACCAAAATCGCGACTTTCCGTTCAGGCATTAACTAGAAAGAAATGCCTAAAATGCCTAAAGTGCCTAAAATGCCTAAAATTAAGGTGTTCCGTCTATTCTAAAGGGAGCCGGAAATGACCGTCAAAGTAAATAATCGAAAAATTATCTATCGCGGAAAAGTATTCACCCTGGTCAGAGAAAATGTCACTCTGGAAAACGGCACGACCACCGATGTGGAATTTATCGAACATCCCGGGGCAACGGCCATCATTCCATTCATAGATGATACCCGGGTCGTTTTGCTCAAGCAGTACCGCCACGCCCTGAAACGATATATCTGGGAAATTCCGGCCGGGACTCTCGATCCTCAAGAAGAAGTCATCAGCTGCGCCAAAAGAGAATTAATTGAGGAGACCGGCTATTCGGCCGACCGGTGGCACAAACTGGGCGAAATCACACCGCTGCCCGGATATTCGGACGAACGCATTCATGTCTTTGTGGCAACCGAATTGCAGCCGGCCGAACAACATCTTGATGAGGATGAAGTCATCCAGGTTCAGGAAGTAGAGTTTCTTAAGGCACTGGAAATGATCGCTAACGGAGAAATTAAGGATGCCAAGTCCATTGCGGGGCTGTTTCTGGCATCTGCTTGGCTAAACGGTAACAAATTAGCTTGAGAAATTTTGGCAATGTAGTTTCATATGAGGAGTTAACTAAAAAATGAACATCGAACGTTCAATCTTTTCACTGTTCCGGGCAGGCGGAGTTTCATACGAGGGGTAAAAGGCAAAGGGCACAGGGAGTAAGATAAAGGATCCTGATCCTTCAACCCTATACCTTCCACCCTAAACCTTATACCATATATTCATAGTAACCAGAGGCCAGCAACCAGCAATTAGAATATGTTTGATTTCCAAGTCATAGCATCATCAACAGATTCCCGTGCCCGTGCCGGGGTGATTCAGACCGATCGCGGAGCCATTGAGACACCGGTGTTTATGCCGG
>JAIVWA010000496.1:0-3953 GCA_049190255.1 Gammaproteobacteria bacterium
GGTATATAGGGATCAATCACAGGGTCCCAGGCGGGGAACCGGATATGTCTATAAAGATGAAGGGGGCATGGCCCTGCCCCCTTCGGGCAATCAAGATGGAGACCCCCATCCCGATCACCATACCAATTACATATAATACATACGCTTGCCTTTATTCGCAAGGACTTCTTGCCAGTTATTTGTGCGAAACGACATGCCCGAAATATCCTCACGATTGCTCCTCACAGTCCCCACCGAGCGCGCTTGAACTGACGAACTCCACCGTAGATCGGACGGCATTGACTCTTGAAAAGGATGACTACGGTATCGATACGGTGGTCGAAGCAAAGGTCAAGATCGTTCTGGTCAAATGTCCCATGTGCAAAAGCCGGTACCGGCTGCTTCCATCAGATATTCTTCCACACAAGCACTACACGCTGCCGGTGATCGAGCTTTCGGTAAGCCTTTACAACCGAGGAGACCTTTCGTTGCGTCAGGTGGTGTGGGATCAGCTCTACGGTGAGCGGACTCCTCAGCACACGACACTGCACGGGTGGACCGAGGGCTTGGGAGCCTGGTGGCAGGGCCGCACGATGGGGGAAGTGGCCTTTGCCGTTCCTGCCACCAGGGTCCTGGCGGAGCTGGAAATTCGGTTCCCACAAATGAAATCACTGCAGTCAATTCCCGTTTGGATAAACCCTGAGCGCTATCGCAGCCAGGGGCGTCTGGAACGTCTGCAGGCCTGCAAACGGTTTGAAATTATTGGCACAATGCTCGAGGTCAAAAACACTTGCAAGTTTGTCGAGCTCAACCGTCTCATCGTCAGCTGGGGCAATTCGTTCGGCCTTGGCTTCAGAACCGGAATTTGCTGCACGGCGATTGAACACATTAATTTGACGGATGTGCGATCATGGCTTCAAATTTCGACAAAGGAGCAATTGTCATGTCCAATTCATGGGAGATCGCCACCTGGCGATTCGAAATGATCAGTGCACTGCTGGATCCGAACCTGACCGAAGCGCAAAAACGGCGCATTGTCCGCGACCGAACCAAACGTGCTGTTAAATGGCCGCATTCATCAGAGGACAAGCCCATCGGCAAAAGCACTTTGTTTCGATGGTTACAAAACTACCGCGAAAAGGGCTTTTTGGGGCTGATGCCCAAGGCCAGAAAAGACAAAGGACTGCCCCGATCCGACCGCTCGCTCCAGGTGGACTACGCCCTGGGGCTGCTCTACGAACAGCCCGAGCGATCTTTGACTCAGCTGATGCTCTACCTTGAGCTCGAGTTCGCAAAGCTGTCTTACAGCCGCTCGACTCTGAGCAGGGATCTTCATGCACATCCGGCCTTTGCCGGAATTTTGCGGCGCCGAAAGGGCACAGACAAAAAGCTGCGGGATCTTTACGAGACCGACCACCCGCACGACAGCTGGCAACTGGATGCCAAAGGTCCGTTCCCGGTGACTTTGATCAACGGCAAAACGATCCGGGTTCACGTGCTGTCGATTCTCGATGATTTTAGCCGTTACATCCTGGCCGCCATCATCGCACCGGCCGAGAATATCGAGGCGGCCGTCAGAGTTTTTCGTTTGGCCGCATCCAAGTGGGGAATGGCCGGGCGCATGCAGTTCGACCGCGCTTCGGCTTATGACTCGAAGGTTTTCCGCACCGGGCTTGCCATGCTGGGCGTGCATCGCAACTGGGTAAAGTCCCGCAATCCAGCGGCTCAGGGAAAGATCGAGGCCTATCACAGATCCCTGAAAAGATGGTTTGTCAATGAACTGCCCAAACAAGAGGTTGTCGACCTCGAACACCTCGAGGCGTTGCTTCAGGCAACGATCTCACTTGTTTACAACCGCCACTTGCACCGTGAAATAAAGATGTCTCCCGAACAAGCTCTGGCCCAACGCATCTCAACGCGACGCGTCGGTGCAGCCGAACTCGCCCAGGCATTTAAGGTCACTGTCAGGGCCAAAAGTCATCCGACCACCGGACAGGTGGCTCTGCCAAATGGGCTTTTCCGTGTCCCCGCCCGCTACGCAGGAAAAAGATGTGACTTTCGCTATGACCCTGTGGACAAACACGAGGCCTCGCTGGTCATCGATGACGAGCACCAGCTCCCGCTGCAACCCTTCACCAAAAAGCGCCCGTTTGATTATCAAAGGGCAAACGAAAAACGGGGCACCGGACAGCTGCAAAAACTTCTCGATCTGTGGCGGGGTCATAGCCGACCCAATGCCCAACCCGGCTTCGGGCTGCCGGAAGTGTTCCGTGAGTTCAGCCGGCTGCTGCAACGCTCTGTTCCCATCGACCAACGCGAAGCCACGGCGATCGAGGCCTTCTATCGCAAAACAGGCCCTTTGCCCGCTCAGCCTTTTAGAGAAGCTATCGATAAGACCCGTAATGTCCTTGGACCCAACCGTGCTCTAAAGGCCTATCTGCAATACCTCGACAGGCTTGTCCAGGCAAACAAAAACAAACCCGATTCGGAGGATCAGCCATGAATACAACCAACCACTTTGCCTTCGCCGACTTTGTACGTGCACTTGAAAACCTTGAAAACACCTTTCGCAACGAAGCCGACCACTATCTGCTTTTGACCGGAGAGACCGGTGTCGGTAAAACCATGCTCTGCCGGCAACTACACACCGCTCTTGATCGTTGCCGCTACCGAGTGCTGTATTTTTCTCACGCACGTCACCTCAACGCAACGGGCCTTATCAGAGTCCTTGCTAACTGCTTGAGAGTGCCGACACGACGCTCTCACAGCGAAACGCTCCAGGCACTGGTGCAGTCACTTCGCGAACAACCTCACCAGCTGCTGATATGGTTCGACGAAGCACACGAACTGGCCGATGAAACTTTACTGGAAGCAAGGGCTCTGGCCGAAAGTGATCTGGACGGCAATTGTCCGGTACGCATCCTGCTCATCGGGATGCCTGCGCTACGGGACAGACTTCAGGGCATCGCTGCCTTGTGGCGACGTATCGTCGTACGGGAAGAACTTACCGGGCTGACATTTGACGAACTGACCCCTTTTATCGAACATCACTTCGGGGCCGAAAATATGCAACGCATCTGCCAAGAGGGTATGCGTATCCTCTTTGAGCGAGCTCGAGGAATCCCAGGGCTCATTGTTCCCATGTTCCGAAAGATCCTGGCCGATAGTCAACCAAACACTCCCATCGACCCGTTGACCCTCGATGACATCCTCCAACGATGGGAATTGACATGAAAGGAGAAAATACCATGAACCCGCAGCAAGCCGAAATCCTGCGTGACATCGTCCAACGCATGATGGCACGTTACATGACCATCCGGCCCCTTGGAATCGATTTGGGCAACCGCAGAAAACTGATCCCTGCTCTCAACTGCCGGATCCTTAATTACGGCGCCGCCAGAACCCTCTATCACCAGCGACGCCCCGTCTGCCGATCACTGGATGCCGTCAAAGCGATTGAAGACGCGAAAAAACTCTGCCAACAATGTCTCGACCGAAACCATTGCACCGGCCAGGTGCGCTTGGATCTGTTGTTCGAAAATTGCCCCTACAGGCTCCTGATCGCTTACACTTCCGCCAAAAACTTTCTGCTCTACACCGGCAAAATCGCACAACAAAAACTTGAAATTCAAACAATTGACACGAAGATCATCGTTGTTAACAGAGGGTCATGGGGAGAGTTGCGTTTTTGTCGTGCAGAGATATAACGGGTAGTAATACCGGCTTTTGGGTGGCGCCTGATATTCGTGTTCGTTGATCGCTAAATCATATCGGCGGACCTCATTTACTCTGGATTCGTGAAATCTGATCTTCTAAATCTGTCTCTCTTAAAACAAGACATAATCCACTAAGTCGTCGATATTAAATGATATTCAATATACTTCGTGAAACATGACATGACAGTCTTAAAAAGCGGGACACACGACAGTCTTAGCCGGATCTAAGGGGCAGGCATCATTGCAGTCGGCGGTTCC
>JAIVWA010000497.1:0-3931 GCA_049190255.1 Gammaproteobacteria bacterium
GACAGCATACCTTAATTTTAGGCACTTTAGGCATTTTAAATTTTAGGCAATTTTTGTTTTTTAACTAGCAGGTGAAAATATGACTGATTTTGAACCCAAAATTGTCGCATTCCTGTGTAACTGGTGTGCTTACGCCGGAGCGGATTTGGCCGGCGTATCCCGGCTGCAGTATCCCTCCAACCTGAGGACCGTGCGGGTCATGTGTTCCGGACGCGTCGATCCGGTGTTTATCATCAGCGCATTTAAGGAGGGATGCGACGGCGTGCTGGTGGCCGGTTGACACATCGGCGACTGCCATTACCTGGAAGGTAATGTTTATGCTGAAAAAAAGATCCGTTTGACCGCCAGGCTGCTGGATTTGGCCGGGATCGGAAAAGAGCGGCTGCATTTGGCCTGGGTTTCCTCGGCCGAGGCCCAGCGGTTTGCCCAGATTGCCGGCGATGTCACCGCATCCATAAAAGAGCAGGGCAAACTTGAGGCCCAGGCCTTTGACCTGGAATTGGAAGCGGCCCTGATGACCGTAAATGGTGAAACCCTGCGCTGGCTGGTGAGCAAGGAATTGAAAATAACCACCCAGGGCGATGTCTACGGGCGCAAATGGGATACGGCCAGTTATGAATCCATAATGGATTCGGTGCTTGAAAGAGAATATCATAAGAATCTCATCTATCGGGCCATCGAGCGGGGAAACGAGTCCGTCAGAAAAATCAGCGCCCAGACGGGGTTGGAACTCAAAAAAGTCTCTTATCTGCTGGCGGATCTGGAGAAAACGAACAGGGTTGCTTTCAACCGAATGGAAGATCACAAGCCTGTTTTTGCGGTTATATAAGGAGTGAGCATGGGATCGGAAAATGGGAAAGCAAGCGGTTCAGTCATGGTTGTGGGTGCCGGGATTGCCGGCATGCAGGCGGCACTGGATCTGGCCAATTCGGAATATAAGGTTTATCTGGTGGAAAAGTCATCCAGCATCGGCGGCATGATGGCGCGGCTGGATAAAACGTTTCCCACCAATGACTGTGCCATGTGAGTGATCTCACCCAAACTGGTCGAGGTCGGCCGGCACTTGAACATCGAAATTATTACCAATAGCGAGGTGAATGCCATCGCCGGTGAGCCCGGTGATTTCACGGTCTCTCTGACGAGCCATCCCCGTTATATCGACCCGGTAAAATGCACGGGATGCGGTGATTGCGCCCGGCATTGCCCGGTAACGGCGGTTAACCCGTATAACCTGGGACTGGATGATAGACGGGCGGCCGATATTGAATATCCCCAGGCCGTGCCCCTGGCGTTTGCCATCGATCCGGACGTATGTGTCGGATGCGGTTTGTGCGAAAACATGTGCCTGGCCAAAGCCATTACCTATGACGACAGCCGGCGCGAAACCGATATCCGCGTGGGATCCGTTATTCTGTCGTCGGGCAGTGAGGGCTATGACCCCTCAGGGCTGGATTTTTATGGATACAACAAATACGCCAATGTGGTGACCAGCGAGGAATTTGAAAGAATCCTGAGTGCGTCGGGGCCTTATTTCGGCCATCTCATGCGGCCCCTTGACCGGGAGGAGCCCAAAAAAATTGCCTGGCTGCAGTGTGTCGGATCCAGGGACACCAACCGCTGCGGCAACGGATACTGCTCTTCGGTGTGCTGCATGTACGCCATCAAAGAGGCCATGATCGCCAAGGAACATGCCGAGGGGGACCTGGACTGTGTGATTTTCAACATGGATATCCGGACCTTCGGCAAGGATTATGAAAAATACTACCTGAGGGCCAAAGACAGCGAGGGCGTCCGTTTTTCCAAGGCCCGCATCCACACCATTACAGAGATACCCGAAAGCGGGGATTTGCATGTCCAGTATGTGGATGAGGACGGCAGCCGGGCCGAAGAGACTTTCAGCATGGTGGTGCTTTCCGTGGGATTGGGTATTCCCCAGTCTTCGGTTGAGCTGGCCCGGCGGCTCGGCATCGAGCTGAATTCATACAATTTTGTTGAAACCGAGCCCTTCGCCCCGGTGGCCACATCGCGACCCGGGATTTTTACCTGCGGTTTGTTCCAGGGACCCAAAGATATTCCCGGCTCTATTACCGAAGCCAGTGCGGCGGCCAGTGCGGCGGGGGGGATTCTGGCACAAGCCCGGGGAAGTGAGACCGAATCGATTCAGGTCCCCGACGAAATCGATATTTCCGGGCAGGAGCCGCGCATCGGTGTTTTTGTCTGCAACTGCGGTATCAATATCGGCGGGGTGGTTGACGTACCCGCTGTCAGGGAGTACGCTCAGACCCTGCCCTATGTGGCCTTTGCGGATGAAAATCTGTTTACCTGCAGCCAGGATACCCAGGATAAAATAAAAGAGGTGATCAAGGAACACGATTTAAACCGCGTGGTGGTGGCCTCCTGCAGTCCCAAGACCCACGAACCGATGTTTATGGAAACCCTTGAAGCCTGTGGCCTGAACAAATACCTTTTTGAAATGGCCAACATCCGCAACCAGGACTCCTGGGTGCATTCCCAGACCAAGGAGCAGGCCACGGCCAAGGCCAAGGACCTGGTGCGCATGTCGGTGGCCCGGGCCGGGGCACTGGTGCCCTTAAAAGAGAAGGTTATTAAGGTTAACCGGCGGGCGCTGGTCATCGGCGGCGGCATTGCGGGCCTGAACGCCGCCCTGGGCCTGGGTAACCAGGGATTTGAAGTGGTCGTGGTCGAAAAGGAGAAACACCTCGGCGGTATGGCCACCCGGCTGCACCACACCATCGAAGGCGGTGATATTCGTGCTTACCTGCAAGAGCTGATTGATGCGGTAAATGCTCATGATAAGATCGAAATAATATCCGATGCAACCATCACCGGCTTTGGCGGCTACAAGGGAAATTTTACCACCCATCTAACCACCGGAGATGATGCCCAAAAGCACAGCATCAACCACGGGGTAATTATTGTTGCCACCGGGGCCAAGGAGTACCAGCCCACTGAATTTCTTTACCCGCAAAGCGATCGGGTGGTCACCCAGGTGGAATTGAGCGACCGGCTGGAAGAAAAAGGGGCTGCGGATCTTGCCAGCGTTGTCATGATCCAGTGCGTGGGATCGCGCAACGAAGAAAATGAGAACTGTTCGCGCCTGTGTTGCCAGTCGGCCGTCAAAAATGCCCTGGCCATCCAAAAGCTCAATCCGGATGCCCGGATCTACATTCTATATCGCGATATGCGCACTTACGGTCTGCTGGAGGATTACTACAAGGAGGCCCGGGAAAAAGGCATTATTTTCATTCGTTTTGCACAGCAGGCGCCGCCGGAGGTAAAAGCCACTTCAGACGGGCTTGCGGTTTTTGTGAAGGATCACATTCTGCAGCGGGACCTGGCGATCAGTGCCGATCTGGTGGCGCTGAGCGCGGGTGTTGTGGCCGAGGATACCGAAGCGCTGAGCCGTATCATGAAACTGAATCGCAATCCGGAGGGATTTTTCATCGAAGCCCATGTGAAACTTCGTCCGGTGGATATGCCGGGAGACGGCATATTTTTGTGCGGCACCGCCCACGGGCCGAAGCTGATTTCAGAATCCATCGCCCAGGCCCAGGCCGCGGCCTCCCGGGCGACGACGTTTCTGGCCAAATCGGAAATCAAGCTTTCGGCCATCACCGCCAAGGTTGACACGGAGCACTGCGTAAAATGTCTGACCTGCGTCCGGTCGTGCCCCTTTGAGGTGCCGGTATTTAATTCTGATGAAGGCGTCATCGAAATCGATGAGGCCCTTTGCCACGGGTGCGGTATATGTGCCGGTGTCTGTCCCCGGGAGGCCATCGGATTGAGTTTTTATGAAGATGAGCAGATCATCTGTAAAATTGATGCCTTGCTTGCAAGCGGGTTCTGATTTCGGATTGGGGAATTTTGAATTCGGAAGTGGGAATGCGGAAGTCGGAATGCGGAATGCGGA
>JAIVWA010000498.1:0-3927 GCA_049190255.1 Gammaproteobacteria bacterium
AAGTCTTTTCAATCCGAAATCCGCAATCCCAAATCCGCAATCGAAAGACCCGCAACCCGCAACTTGATGTCCACTTATTTTCGCTCCCATTAGTAACATTTCTGTAACAATCCGAACCACTTATCTCCAAATCCCTGCTTTAATCCCAGACGAGAAAAATTTTCAAAAAACCTTTGACAACTAATTGTGACAGATGGTATAGACCGCCGCAGTCGCGCCTATCTATAAACAGGGGAAATTCTCATATTTTTTGAACTAGTTGCGCAAAAATCGTGGAAGGAGGTTTTTATGCAATTTTCTGGTATTTACCGGAAAGGTTTTCCGCTTCTTCTATTTTTGATAGCCCTAATCTGTATCCTATTGCCACTGCATGCCTTCGGTTCTTCCGGTGAATCCGGCGGAGGCGGGGTAACGGTTACTCCGGACGGGTCCATCCTGATTCAAATCGCCAACTTTATTTTCACCATCTGGGTGCTGAATCTGCTTTTATACAAACCGATCCGCAAGATTCTGACCCAGAGAAAAGAAAAAGTAGCCGGTCTCGAGCTCTCGATTGAAACCTCCACCAAATACGCCCGGGAAAAAGATGAGGCCTTTGTGGCGGGAGTAAAGGAAGCGCGGTCAAGAGGCGTTGAAAAAAAGAACGCTCTGGTACAGGAGGCGGCTGATGAAGAAAAATCAATTATTGCCGACATCAACCAGAAAGCACAGGTAGAGTTAGCACAAGTGCGTGAAAAAATAAAAAAAGAAGCCGAGGTGGCCAGAGATAGCCTGAAAAAAGGAATCGCTGGTTTCGCCGATCAAATCAGTGAAAAAATTCTAGGGAGGGCTGTTTGATGAAGATTTCCGATACCGGCCGATCGCATCCTAGAAAGAACAACAAAGCGGTCATTATTTTATTTTTTGTGTTGTTTTTGGTGTTTTCAATCTCTACGGCTCTATGCGCCTCCGCTGAAGGTTCCGGTACCAAGGGTTGGGTATCAACGGATACTTTTCGGGTGATGAATTTTGCGGTGCTGGTGATCGCGCTTGTTTTTGTTTTACGTAAACCCTTGTCCCAGGCCCTTAGCTCCAGGATCAAAGTTATCAAAGAACAGCTGGAAGATCTGGAGGTACAAAAGTCTGAGGCCGAAAAACAGCTGGACGAATACAATCAAAAATTGGCCCAACTGGAAAAAGAGGCCGAGAAAATTGTTGAGGATTATATCCGCCAGGGACATGAGGCCAAGGCCAGAATATTAAAGGAGGCTGAAGCCTCAGCCGAAAAGCTCCAGGTTCAAGCCCGGCGAAATATTGAACATGAGTTTGAACAGGCAAAATTAGAGCTGCAAAAAGAGATATTCGAAAAATCACTGGCCAAGGCAGAAGAGATCATAAAAAATAAGATCACGGGAGAAGATCAAAATAGAATCGTTGATGAATATTTAAAGAAGGTGGTGGCAGGATGAAAAATCTGGCGATTGCAAGGCGTTATGCCAAGGCCCTTTTGCTGATCGGAAAAGAAGACGGCCAAATTGAAACTTACCGCAAAGAACTTGAGGATTTCAGTGCCTTAATTCAAAAGGAAGAAACTCTCGAGCAGGCCATCAACAATCCGCTTTACAAAGCCGAGGGGCGTAAAAAGGTCCTGGGATCCGTTATCGAGAAACTGGCTCTATCAGCGGTTATGAAATCATTTTTATCCCTGTTGTTTGATAAGGGGCGTTTTATGTATTTGAGCAGTATCAATGATTTTTATCAAAAGATGGCCGATGAATTAAAAGGCATTGCGCGAGCCAGCCTGGTTTCGGCAACCGAGTTGTCATCTGAAACGGTTGATAAGATTCGCAGCACCCTGTCGGATAAGACGGGTAAAGATATTGTTCTCGAAGTTGAACAGGATCCAGATCTCATTGGTGGTATCGTGACCCGCATTGGTGATCTTGTTCTGGATGGGAGTATTAAAACACAATTACTCAATATGAGAGAATCATTAAAAAGGGGTGAGGGTGTCTAATGGAACTAAGAGCAGAAGAAATCAGTCAAATTATTCAAGAGCAGATTACAGATTACGACAAAGAAGTTGAGCTGAGCGAAACCGGTGTGGTTTTATCGGTTGGTGACGGTATCGCGCGTATTTACGGCCTGGAGAAAGTCATGGCCCTGGAGCTGGTCGAGTTCCCGGGTGGGATCCTGGGCCTGGTATTGAATCTTGAAGAGGACAATGTGGGTGTCGCCATTATGGGCGAGGATATCCACATCAAGGAAGGTGATATCGTCAAACGGACCGGTAAGATCGCCGAGGTTCCGGTGGGTGAAGCGGTTCTTGGTCGGGTCGTTTCTACCGTCGGCGAACCCTTGGATGGAAAGGGTCCCATCGAAACCAAGGAAATTCGCCGGGTTGAAATGGTCGCCCCGGGTGTTATCGACCGCAAGGGTGTCCATGAGCCCTGCTATACGGGGCTCAAGGCTATTGATGCCATGACACCCGTGGGACGCGGACAGCGGGAACTGATCATCGGCGATCGACAGATCGGTAAAACCGCTATTGCCGTTGATGCCATTTTGGCCCAGAAAGATACGGACGTTTTCTGTATTTATGTGGCTTGCGGGCAAAAACAATCGACGGTGGCCCAGGTCCACGCCGTGCTGGAAAAAAACGGGGCCATGGAATATACAACCATCGTATCCGCCTGTGCCAGTGATCCGGCAACCCTGCAGTATATTGCACCTTATGCCGGGTGTGCCATGGGAGAATATTTTCGCGATAAAGGCCAGCATGCCCTGATTATTTACGACGACCTTTCAAAACAGGCAGCGGCTTACCGCCAGGTCTCACTTCTGCTGAGACGCCCACCCGGGCGTGAAGCCTACCCGGGAGATATTTTTTATAACCATTCCCGCCTTCTTGAGCGGGCGGCCAAGCTGAATGACGAGCTCGGCGCAGGGTCCCTTACAGCGCTTCCCATCATCGAAACCCAGGCCGGTGACGTTTCCGCCTTTATCCCGACAAATGTTATTTCCATTACAGACGGCCAGATTTATCTTGAACCGGCCCTGTTTTTTGCCGGTGTCAGGCCGCCTATCAATGTCGGGCTGTCGGTTTCCCGGGTCGGCGGTGCCGCCCAGGTGAAAGCCATGAAGCAGGTGGCGGGCACCTTGCGGCTGGATTTGGCCCAATACCGTGAACTGGAAGCATTCGCCGCTTTTGGCAGCGACCTGGATGTTGCCACTCAAAGACAGCTGACGCGTGGACAGCGGCTGGTTGAAATCTTAAAACAACCGCAGTTTCAGCCGCTGCCAATGGAAAAGCAGGTCACCCTTCTTTATGCCGGAACCAAGGGCTATCTGGACGAGCTTCCGGTCGATGTTCTGGCTAAATATGAAGCCGGGCTGTACTCATTTATCGAGGACAGATACTCGCATATTTTTTCCGAGCTTAAGGAAAAAGAAGAAATTTCGGACGACCTGGACAAAGTAATAGCCGAAGCCCTGAATGCCTACGGCGAGGAGTTTAAGGATACGATTAAATAAAATCGCGTTACGGGTTACGAGTTGCGAGGTACGTGTTTCGAGTTGCGGGTTGCGCGGGATATTCTGACAAGCCGACCCCGCAACGCGAAACGCGCGACGCGAAACGCGTAACCCGCAACCCGAAACGCGCAACACGCGAAAAGGTTAATCAGTATGGCAAGCTTAAAAGATGTCCAGAATAAAATTGCTGCGGTTAAGAAAACAAAGCAGATCACAAAGGCCATGAATATGGTGGCTACGTCGAGATTGCGGGGCGCCCAGGCGAATATGGAAAATTTTCGCCCTTATGCCAACAAATTCTCGGAGGTGTTGGGGAGCCTGGCTCAAAAGTCCGGAGAGGAAGCCAGCCCTTTACTGGTACCCCGTGAGGAAGTAAAGAAAATTCATGTGATTTTATGTACTTCAGACCGGGGG
>JAIVWA010000499.1:0-3920 GCA_049190255.1 Gammaproteobacteria bacterium
TTCAACTTAATCAACCACTAACTATGCGCTTTGCCCTTCGCTTTTCCATTCCGCATTCCGACTTCCGAATTCTGTCCTCCGTCCTCTGTCATCTGTCCTCTGTCTTTTATCTATTGCAAGATTGTAATTAACGTAGTATGTTTAAATTATTAGCTATAATTTCAATTTGCATCGTAAATTCTTGTTTTCAGGAACCTATAAATAGATTAGACGCTCAAACTTAATAATTCAGATTGTGGGTAGTAAAAACTATGAACGACGAAAAAATCACGGCGCCTCACGGCGTTTCGCTGGTTAATCTGGTGGTAGATGACGACCGTGCCGCCATCCTCAAAGACATTGTTTTAAATTTAGCGGATATTACTCTCAATGACCGCCAATTGTGTGATCTTGAATTGCTGGCAAATGGGGCGTTTTCACCGCTGACAGGGTTTATGACCCGGTCTGACTATGAATCCGTGCTCGATCGCATGCGGCTGCAAAACGATGTATTGTGGCCGATTCCCATCTGCCTTGACGTCAACGAACTTCAGGCTCACAACCTGGAAGCCGGCCAGTCCGTTGCTCTCAGAGATCCGGAAGGTTTTCTGCTGGCGGTCATGCACATTGAAGATATCTGGAAGATAGATCCTGAAAAAGAAGCCGCTCGGGTTTACGGAACCCGGGATCAAACCCATCCCGGAGCCCATTATTTGTTATCCAGGACAAGCCACTATTACCTGGGCGGCAAGCTGGAAGTATTAAGTCTGCCGCTGCATTTTGATTTTAAAACGCTTCGTATGACACCGGCCGAGATCCGGGCGGTCTTCAAAAAACTCGGATGGAAGCGCATGGCCGGATTTTTAACCCGCAATCCCCTCCACCGCCCCCAGTTTGAGATGACCATAAATGCCATGCGACAGGCCCGGGCCAACCTGCTGCTGCTTCCCATCGCGGGCATGACCCAACCCGGCGATTTCGATCATTACACCCGGGTGCGCTGCTATCGCCATGTCGTCCGGCATTATCCGCCGGATACCCATAT
Source organism: Gammaproteobacteria bacterium (assembly GCA_049190255.1). Lineage (GTDB taxonomy): Bacteria > Desulfobacterota > Desulfobacteria > Desulfobacterales > JAFDCJ01 > JAFDCJ01. The sequence continues at coordinate 1,025 of JAIVWA010000499.1, forward strand.
CTTGAGTCTGCTGCCGCTGGCCATGCGCATGTCCGGTCCCCGGGAGGCTCTGCTGCACGCCATTGTTTCAAAAAATTACGGCTGCACCCATTTTATTGCCGGTCGCGATCACGCCAGCCCCGCACCGGACTGCAACGGACAACCTTATTATGAAAGTAACGAAGCCATTAAATTGGTCGAATCTTTCAGTCAGGAAATCGGGCTGACCGTTGTTCCTTTTGCGGAAATGGTCTATCTGCCCTTTGAAGATGAATACCGCAGTGTCGATCAGGTAGCGGAAGGCTCCCAGTTTATATCTCTTTCCGGCTCCGATATCCGTGAACGCATTCGCGGCGGGCGTCGCATACCGGAGTGGGCAACTTTTCCGGAAGTTGTGGCCGAAATGCAAAAAGCCTATCCTCCGCCACGCAGTCAGGGATTTGCGGTGTTTTTCACCGGGCTTTCCGGTTCCGGCAAATCCACCATCGCCAAAATTCTTTACGCCCGCTTTCTGGAAATCGGCGATCGCCCGATAACCCTGTTGGACGGCGACATTGTACGTCAGAATTTATCCAACGAATTGAGTTTTTCAAAAGAACACCGGGATATCAACGTTCGGCGCATCGCTTTTGTGGCCAGTGAAATCACCAAAAACCGCGGGATCGCCATTTGCGCCCCCATCGCGCCCTATGCCGCCACCCGCCGAGAAATCAGGCAAATCATCGAACACTACGGTGGTTTTACCGAGGTTCACGTGTCCACCCCCATCGAAGTTTGTGAGAAACGGGACCGCAAAGGCATGTATGCCAAGGCCCGGGCGGGACTCATTAAAGGTTTCACCGGAGTGGATGACCCTTACGAAATCCCGGAATCGCCCGAAGTCCGGATAGACACCACCGACATTGCTCCGGATGAAGCCGCCCAGGAGATCATGCTGCATCTGCAGCAGAAAGGCTACATTTGATTTCGGATTTCGGAATGTGGATTGCGGATTGAGAAAAGGAAGAAAAGTCCAAATTTTAAAATAGACAGAATACCTCAATTTTAGGCATTTTAGGCATTTACTTTTGTCAGATATAGTTGATTGGTTGATTAGTTGATTGGTTAAGTGGTTGTAAATATGGATTTATCCCATATTTGCAAAATAATTGGACACTTCATGTTTCAACAATCGTAACATTCTTAAATTATGACTATAATTTACCTAATCAACCATTCAACTTTGCTGCAAGTCCGCCTTCAGTTTGGCGGATAAACTATTCAACGAGGTCTGTATGTAGAGGAAAACCTTGTCAGCAATTGCAATAGATAAGATCGATAAAACCGCGCGACTCCTGATCATTGGCGAGTACGAAGAGGAAACCAGAAATCTGGCGGACTCCCTGGCTGCCGATTATCTGATCAGCGCAGCCCCCACTGTGGCTGATGCCGCCGTACGCCTGCAAAAAGAAGCATTCAGCCTAATCATTCTCGACCTTTCAGATGATGAATCTCATCTGGTCCGCAACCTCGAAGCCCTGCAGCAGCTGTCACCAAACTCCCCGGTTATTGTCATTGGCCCCCAGCACGACTCGCAGTTAATCGTCAGCGCCGTGAAGGCCGGAGCCTTTGATTTTGTCACCAAACCCTATCCGTCCGAAAAAATAAAATGGTCGGTTCACCAGGCGCTGGAGAACCGCAGCCTGAAAAACGAAATCGATTATCTGCGCCGGGAGCAGGATGTCGTTTATGATTATGAAAAAATCATATCCGTCAGCCCGGCCATGCAGGAGGTCATGGAGACTATAAAGCGGATGGCAGGCACCGATTCCACGGTTCTGGTTACGGGTGAAACCGGCACCGGGAAAAGTTTTTTATCGGGCAACATTCACTTCAACAGTCCCCGACGCAACAAACCGTTCATCAAAGTAAACTGCGCCAACATCCCCGAAACCCTTTTGGAAAGTGAGCTTTTCGGCCACGAGAAAGGATCCTTTACCGGTGCGGATAAAACCCGTATCGGGCGATTTGAGCAGGCCGGCGGCGGCACCATCTTTCTGGATGAATTCTGCGAACTGGGCTTTGACCTGCAGGCCAAGCTCCTGCGGGCCATCGAAGAAAAAGCCTTCGAGCGCCTGGGGGGCAATAAAACCATCCACACCGACACCCGCATCATTGCCGCCACCAATCGGGACATCGAAGCCCTTGTGAGGGAGGGGAGGTTCCGTGAAGATCTTTACTATCGTATCAATGTGCTCAGAATCCATCTGCCCCCACTGCGCGAGCGTAAAGCCTGCATAGAACCGCTGGCATATTATCTGCTGGAAAAATTGGGCCGCTCCGTTAAAAAGAAGATTAACGCCATCGACCCCGAAGTCATCGACATGTTTCGCCAGTATCCCTGGCCGGGCAATATTCGCCAGCTTTCCAACACCATCGAAAGGGCCATTTTACTGGAAGATCAAACGCTGATCCGCAAAAGCAGTGTTTCCTTACCGGAAATCGATACGCTGGCACCCCCAAAAATCCAGCCCACAGGCCTCAAGCTGTCGGAAAATGAGGAAAAGGAGGTGATCGCCCGAGCGCTGGACGAAAACCTCTGGATCCAAAAAGACGCCGCCCTCCAACTGGGCATTTCACCCCGCGCCCTGAACTACCGCATTAAAAAACTCGGTATCACCCACGCCCGCTGGCGGAAGAATAAGAAACAAGTTGATTGAGTTGATTGGTTGATTAAGTAAAAGATGTGGAGTCCGCTGCCGCTTCCGTCTCCGCGAATAGCTAAGCCTATAGGAATCTGTCTTCGCTGTAAGCTTCTGCTTGCGTTGAAGCATCAGGCTTCGTTATAACTTCGCCCCGACAAACCGCCGCGACAAGGCTCCGAGTCACATAGTCTCACCAGAATAAAGCGGCAGGCTCTGATCCTCAATTTTTTTAA
>JAIVWA010000500.1:0-3887 GCA_049190255.1 Gammaproteobacteria bacterium
TCCAACAAGATCGCCCCGCTGCGGATCGTCATCGATCAAGACCGCTGCACATCCTGCCATCGCTGCGAGGCCGATTGTCCGGTCGATATTGCACCCATCCCGGAAAATATGCGCAGCCTTGAATGTGTCCAATGCCTGGAGTGCATTGAAACCTGTGCCCGCCCCGATGCCATCGATTTACGCCTGGGCTAAACTTTAAATAACCCAAGCTGCAAAGGTCAGAGCACGGTAATCTGAATCTTTTATGAACTGCACCCAATAGGAGGGAGAGAAAAAATAAGCTCAGTGAGCTATTTAAACAGACACCTAGTTTGATAAGGTGTCTGTCTTTTTTATTTGCGTAGATTCAACTAACAAGTGCAACTTTGACGGTCGGAAAAAGAGGTAAGCCATGGTAGGATGAATGCCTCTCGGAAGACCAATTCAAAGGAGCATTCATGGGAACCTACACACAGCTTACCCAAGAACAAAGATACCAGATATCTGCATTGTTGAGAATAGGACAAAACCAAACCGGGATCGCCGAAGTGATAGGCAAGCATAAATCTACCATCAGCCGAGAGGTGCGGCGTAATCGGGGCCAGCGTGGCTACCGACCTAAGCAAGCCCACCAGATGTCCTTGGGTCGACGAAAGAAAGCAAAACCACGTATTCAGGAATTGATATGGGCGTTGATTGAGAGTAAACTGCAGGAGGATTGGAGCCCAGAGCAGATTTCGGACTGGTTGAGGTGCAACACCGATATCCAGGTCAGTCATGAAAGGATCTACCAATACATTTATGCTGACAAACGTGCTGGAGGTAGCCTGCATAAGCATTTGCGTTGCCAAAAGAAGCGCCGTAAACGCTATGGCGGCTATGACCGTCGAGGGAAACTGCCCAATCGGAGAAGTATTGAAGAGAGACCTGAGATTGTTGACCAGCGGCAACGTATCGGTGATTGGGAAGTAGATACCATGATTGGCAAAGGGCATCGCCAGGCGATCGTAACGCTGACGGAGCGAAAATCTCGCTTTGCCTTGCTGCGTAAAGTCGAGCGGCGTAAAGCCAATCTGGTAAGTGCGGCGGTGATTGATCTGCTCCAGCCAGTTGCAGATCGCACGCATACCATCACAGGAGACAATGGCAAAGAGTTCGCTGAACATGAACGCATTGCTCAAGAACTTGAGGTCAGTTTCTTTTTTGCTCATCCTTATGCTGCCTGGGAGCGTGGTGCCAATGAAAATATGAATGGACTGGTCCGCCAATATATTCCTAAGAATCGTGACCTTTCATCGGTCACAGATGAAGAATTGTTACAGATCATGACCAAACTAAACCACCGCCCAAGGAAATGCCTTGATTTCAAGACACCTTTTGAGGTATTCTTTGAGCAATCTGTTGCACTTCAATGTTGAATCCACCTACCAATGACCCAGGGCATTAATAGCGTAACTGGACCATCACCAAAGCGCACTTCCGGCTCGCCAAAAGATGATCCTTCGGCCGCAATGGTAAGATCGCAGGCCAGGGCAACTTCAAAGCCGGCGGCGAATACCCCCTTCGGTTAAGCCAAGCTCGGATGCGATTTTTGTATAGGGCATGCGTCCATCGTATTGCAAGTAGGAAACGATGGCGCGATCGGTTTCATCCAACATAATCATATTGTAACGAAATTCGTACAAAAATCAAGTTTTATTAACTATATTCGTATTATTCTCATTTTCAATATACGATCTACTTCATATAATTGGATAATTAGTATGAATTTCGTATCATACTTATTTGTCTGAAACTGTTCTGATTTCACAGATTTGCATCGCTGTTATCAGCAGATTAAATCGGTATATAATTAGCTTCGAGGTCCCGCTTAGCTATCTAAAAGGGAATTTGATTCACGGCACTGGTGTATTCTGACAGAATTGAGGATCACTGCTCATCAGAGTAGCGCATCATGCAAATCAAAGGGAGAAAACGGTGGACAAGGTGAAACCGAATCTGGTATTCAAGAATGGGTCAATATATACCGTTGACAAAGGTTATTTGTGGGCACAGGCAATTGCCATCTCTGGCGAGAGGATCGTTTTTGTTGGCACTGATAAAGATGTGGAAGCGCTTGTTGGATCTGAAACTGAGGTCATAAATCTCGAGGGAAGGATGATTTTACCCAGTTTTATAGATGCCCATGCACATCCCTCTCAGGCAATGGATTATGTAGGGAATATCAGTCTTTACTCGCAAGAATCTTTAAAAGAATATAAACAGACAATCAAAGACTTTGTTGAGAACCACGCGGATGCGAAGGTATTCCGGGGTAGTGGTTGGAATGATGCGCTTTTTTCAAATATCGGACCATCGAAAGAGATCTTAGATGCACTCGTACCGGATCGCCCCATCTCTCTCGTTTCCTATGATGGACATTCTCTTTGGGTAAATTCAGTGACCCTGGATAAAGCAAATATCACTAAAGAAACGCCCAATCCGGATGGCGGTGTGATCGGACGCGATCCTGAAACTGGTGAACCGAACGGTACCCTCAGAGAGACAGCCTCCAAATTAATTGACAATGTGATCCCAGATTACTCAATAGAAGAACGGGTAAACGCGCTGCTCGCTTATCAGGAAATGGCAAACAAAGCGGGCGTCACGACGTGTCATGATGCCATGCTGGATGAGCAAAGCATTGCCGGATTCAAGGCCATTGAGGCCGATGGATCCCTACAAATGCGGTTTCGGGGCTCGATCACGATCGAACCTGACCAACCGACTGAGCAGCAAATAGAAATGCTGCTCAGCGAACGCTCAAGTAATTCCCATCCTAAGTTTCAAACCAACACTGCGAAGATATTTGTCGATGGGGTTGTTGAAGGCGGCACAGCTTATCTTCTTGAACCGTATCAGCATCTACCTGACTTTTATGGCGAATTGATTTGGGATCCTCAACAGTTGAAGGAAGTCTGCGCCGCCTTGGATAAAGAAAAAATACAGATTCAGATGCATGTGATCGGCGATGCAGCTGTGCGCATCGCACTGGACGCGCTGGAATATGCCCAGCAAATGAATGGAAAGCACGATGCACGCCATCTGCTGACTCATTTGCAGCTGGTGACTCCGGAAGATATCCTGCGTTTTGAGCAGCTGGGAGTGATTGGTGTACCGAATCCATATTGGTTCAAGTTGGATGATTACTATTGGAACCTAGCACTCCCATATCTTGGAAAAGAAAGAGCCGACCATGAATATCCAATGCAGAGTTTTCTGCAGGCCGGGGTGCTGATGGCTTCCGCCAGCGATTTTCCGGTGACCATCCCATTCGATCCTTTGATCGGCATTGAGACTGGGATCACTCGATCAGAAATAGGGGGATCGACAAAAGAAATACTATGGCCTGAAGAAAAGGTCAGTCTTGAAGAGATGGTCGCTAGTTTTACTATCAACGGCGCATATGCGAATTTCCTCGAAGATGAAATCGGTTCTTTGGAGGTTGGAAAAAGGGCGGATTTTATTATCTTAGAGCGGAACCTCTTTCAAATACCATCCAGCGATATTGCTAAGACCCAAGTGTTAAAAACATTTATTGATGGTAAAGTGGTGTTTCGAGCTGCGGGATAACATTATCACCCTTCCAATGGAATCAATCACTGGTGCAACCATGAATGCTGCAATGGAAGAGTCCGAGCGTTTGATCGGGGCGCATAAGAGTGAACAGGTTGCAGCGGGGGATGTGCCAGCCGATCAGCTGGATTAATATTATGAGACGACGTCCAGGATTCAAGAAGATCTACTATCATACAAGAGATCGCTAAGATAATATTTTAATAACTTGAAAAACAGGAGATTCCTTTGTATTTTAGCAGGTTCGGAACAACTATACATTTTAGGATATGAATTTTGATAGCTATATCAGT
>JAIVWA010000501.1:0-3874 GCA_049190255.1 Gammaproteobacteria bacterium
AGCGCATGGTATCGGATCTTGTAACGATACCGATGACACGGCCGTTTTCCACCACCGGAAGGCAGCCAATGTTATGCTTTATCATCAAACAGGTCTTTATGGATCGACAAAAAGGCCCTAACGTTCGGATTCAGGCTTTTGGGCAGCACCGCAACCGCCTCGGGATACAGAATCTTTGCCGCCAGCACGGAGGCCGCGGCGTCAAAGTCGGTGCCCTTATGGGTTGTTATTATCTGCATACAGCGATCCTGAATTTGAGACGGATTTAAAGCCCGGCTTTGCCTCTCACGGCATTTCCGGAACTTAGTGTTTTGATTCGCAATTACAGCGACAAATTTGAAGTCGTTTTAGTATTGTCCATAAAGTGTCTTTCATAACTCATCGTTATGGGTAAAGCTCAGTTTCAAAAAGGGGAGACAGAGCGGATTTCTCAAACCCTTTGACTCAAGGGTTAGGGCAGTAGTTTTCAAAAAAGCGCTTTTCTGCGTCGGCAGTGCCAATTAAGATCATTTCGTCGTTTTCACCAAGAGGAATTGATGGGTCGGGGTTAATCTTTAATTCGCCCCGTGTGTTAATGGCGATCACACTGCAGCCCGTTTGTTTCCGGATTTGATTTTCAGCAAGAGATTTGCCCACAAGAGTTGAGTGCACCGCCGCGCGGAAAATATTCAGCCCCTCTTGAAACATCAAAACCTCATCCGGTTTCAAGAGATTGATTATGGTGTTGGCACCCATGGAAGCATATGACATAACCAGGTCGGCTCCCGCCTTATGCAATTTGGAAATATTTCTGTCCAGGTTTGCCCTGCTGATAATCTGGATGTCGGGTTGCAATCGCCGGCAATAAATGGTGAGATAAATATTCATAGCGTCATTATGTGTGGTAATTATGACGGACGGCGCCTCTCGTATGCCGGCCCTGTACAGGGTATTGATGTCGGCAGCGTTCCCATGAACATAGTTTTCATTGTTTTCAAGGAGCTTTGGATTTTTTTCCACAACCTGATAAGCAATTTGACGCTCTTCCAGGGTCTTTGCTGCGGCACGCCCGACACGGCCTCCACCTAATATCAGGACAGGAGCATTGGCGGTGTGATAAATGCGATAAACGCAGAAGATCTCATCATATTTTTTGAGCTGTTCAGCAGATCCAGCCAGTAAAAGGACGGTTGAGGAATTGATTCGAGTCTGGGGCTGGGGGATTTCAAATCTGCCTCTCTCCCAGATACCGACGACTGTCAAGCCGGTTTTTTCCCGTAGATTGCTTTCAATAAGGGTTTTTCCTTCGAGAGGTGTCCTCATTGCAGGGGCTTCAGCAATAAGAAGCTGATCGAATCTTCCGATGACGTTCGCACCCATGCTCACCCCAAGCGTTCTTCGGGCCAGAGATTTCCCGAGCATCTTCATGAATTGAAAGACGTGAGTACTGCCTGCAAGCTGAAGAATGTCAATGGAATCATCCGCATCAGCATTGGTAATGATGGGTACTTTTTCTGATATCTCCCTTATGGTAAAGGCTATGTTTGTATTCATCATATCATCATTGTTGGCAACCACCAGGGCAGCGTTTTGTATGCGAAGGCGTTTATATGTTTCCGGATCACCCGGATCACCCACTACAACTTTGTAGTTCAAGTCGTAAAGCTCTAATGCGCGCTGAAAATCAGTTACGATAATGGCATATTCGTAATTATATTGATTCAGTTTTTCAACAAGATTTATGGTAATAGGGTCAAAGTTTGTCAGGATCACATGGCCTGATGTATCTTCCGGCAATTCACGCGGTGTCCTCGCTCTTGATTGGGCCTCGAGCCACGGTGCGTAAAAAAATTGTATGAAGGTAAAAGGGAGCATGACGAGCAAGAAAACAATCCCGGATATAAGGACAGCCAATGTAAAGACTTTGCCTAAATCGCTTGTAAAAGTGATATCACCGAAGCCAAGCGTGGACATCACAGTGAGAGTCCAATAGAAACCTGTAATCCAGCTAAATTCTCTATCTTCAAAAACCATTATGAAATGAAACAGAATACTGTATATTATGACAATAGCCGTTAAGGCTAAAAGAAACCTGAACAGGAGTTTGAGGTTTCTCTTCGTTGTCCTGCTTCGAACAAAGTAAATTACCTGGGCGGGAATAAATTTCATCAAAAAGAGCCTCCACACAATCTGGCCGGTATCACAATAAGGCACAGCCGGCTATAAAACACCTTCTCTTAACACAAGGTCTGACAGCGAAATCATCCCCAACAGTTCTCCCTGGGCTTCCACAGGCGCTCTCCTCACGCCTACTCGACACAAAAGCCGCGCCACATAACGAATATCCATGTCGGGTGGCACTGTAATGACCGGTTTTGTCATAATTTCGTAGACGTTGGTATCATCCGGGGAACGCCCGGGAGCTATGACTTCCCGCACCAGATCCGGGACGGTAACAATGCCCCAGGCGTCTCTCGGATCGCGTTTGTTCACAATCAAGGCCGTGACATTTTCGGATCGCATCTTCGCGATGACCTCCCGGACTGTGGCCATACCATCTATGGTTACCACATTTCGCCGCATGATATCTTTGGCTTGAACAATTGGGGTTTTGACTGGCATCTTTTTGTGTCCTTTCTGCCCGTCTACAGGATTTTCCTGTCGAGCATGTTTCTGAAGATTCGCCTATCCTGAAATCCGAATTCCGAGATTTAAAAGTACTCTCCTCGAACCTCTTCTTTGAAACGTTCCATCTGGCTCTCCAGACCGGCCACCTGGTCTACCGGCAATACGAAAGCGATACCGGTGCCGGGCTTTTCGAAACGGCCGGCTTTGCAAATCGCTTTCATAACCGCTTCCACCAGGTGTTCCTCCAACAGGAACATGACCAAATCTGTCGGTGCTTCAAGGGTCAGGCCAAAAAAGGTCTTGGCCTCGTTAATGCCCGTACCGCGCGAGGGGGTAACCGTGGCGCCGGTGGCGCCGGCCGCCTTGGCGGCATCCACGATACTATCGGTCACATCGGTTTTAACGGTCGCAATGATTAATTTGAATCTCATGCTATCTCTCCTTGGTGAATTTTCGACGTACACCTGTCCACCACTGGGTAAACTGGGCATAACCCATCACTGTTATTATCGGAAACAGGCTGGCGAAGGCGATCAAACCAAAGCCGTCTAAGGCCGGGTTACGTCCCGGTATGGTTGCCGAAAGACCCAGTCCCAGGGCCGCGACCAACGGGACGGTCACGGTAGACGTGGTTACCCCTCCGGAATCGTAGGCCAGGGGTATGATGGCTTTTGGTGCAAAGATGGTTTGGATCACCACGATAATGTATCCTGCAGCAATATACAAAAAAAGGGGGGTCCCGGTAATGATCCGGAATGTCCCCAGCGCAATCCCGATCGCAACCCCAAAGGCCACGACCAGCCGCAACCCCCACTGGCTGATGGTGCCTCCGGATACATGATATGCCTTATAAGCAACCGCAATGAGCGCCGGTTCGGCTATGGTGGTGGCAAAACCGATCAGGGCGGCAAATATGTAAACCCAGCCGTAAGCCCACCATTCCGGATTATCAGGCACTATCTTTGTTCCGAAGACAAACTCCGGAGCCGAGAGTTGCGTCGCCATGATTTTTCCCAACGGAAAAAGGGCTTTCTCCAATCCCACCAGAAACAGTGTCAGCCCTATCAGCACAAAACCGAAGCCCACAACTACCTGACGCAAGTTGGGGATAGGCTGGCGCAGTATGATGAACTGGAAACCTACTATCAGGGCCAAAACTGGAAAAACATCCCTGCAGGTAGCCACGAAAGTCTGTACGATTTCAAGCAACATACTACTGCGATCTCTCAAAAGTGTGGATTAAATGTAACCACTTTAACGACATTTC
>JAIVWA010000502.1:0-3872 GCA_049190255.1 Gammaproteobacteria bacterium
GTACTGCTCAATCTGGTCGATAATGCCATCAAGTTTACCGATAAAGGAGAAGTGATTGTCTACGCCGCCGTCCAGTCTCAAACGGATTACGAGGTGGTACTTCACATCTCTGTTGTCGACACCGGAATCGGGATCCCCAAAGATAAACAGCGCAGCATTTTTTGGGCCTATAACCAGGGTGACCCGGCAACGCTGCGCCAATACGGAGGTACCGGACTGGGCCTGGCGGTATCAGCACAACTGGTGGATTTGATGGGCGGAAATATCAAACTAAAAAGTCAGCCCGCCGGGGGCAGCCGTTTTCGTTTCACAGCCTGTTTTACAAGGCAGCAAGGCGGCGGGCCCCATGATGATCAAATGGTCGCTCACCCGAAACTGGCAGGATTAAACGTGTTGGTCGTAGACGACAACGACTCAAGTCGCAAAATAATCAAAGAAATTCTAGAAAAACTTCTAATCGGCGTTGTACCTGCATCCGGTGCCCGGGAAGCCAAGGATTTACTTTCGAAAGCGCAGGCGGAAAGCATGCCTTTCAACCTGATTTTGATAGACTCGGATATGCCCGAAACAGATGGATTTTCTCTGGCGCAATGGATTGTAGGTCAACAAATATCTGATGCCGGCATTATCATGCTGTTGACCTTTCCGCACCTTAAGCGCAAACCGGAACTCGCAAAGCTGGGAATCACCGCCAGTGTTGTCAAACCACTGGGCGCTTCAGAGCTGGTAGGCGCCATTTTAAAAGCTCTGGGTATTCAGAAACCTGAGACTGAAGTGTCGACCAAAGCGCAGCCAAAGGCCATCCGGATTCCTTCCCGATCGTTGAAAATCCTGGTTGCTGAAGACACGCCCTTTAACCAGAAGTTTATTCAACGCTTGCTCGATCGTTGGAATCATCAAATCACGCTGGTAGAAAATGGCCGCCAGGCATTGGATACCTTGTACAATGACTCCTTTGATATTGTGCTGATGGATGTGCAGATGCCGGAAATGGATGGATTAACGGCCACAAAAGAAATTCGGAAGCGGGAAAAGGAAATGGAGAAGGCGGAAGGCGGAAGGCGGAATAAAATCGGAGAGAATTCCGGTTTAAAATCCGAAATCCAAAATCCAAAATCCAAAATCAGGGGGATCCCTATCATTGCCATGACGGCCCATGCCATCAGAGGCGATCGAGAGCGCTGCCTGGAAGCCGGAATGGATGAGTATGTATCCAAGCCTATTGATTCTGATATACTGTTTGACGCCATCGAGAACTTGACCCGCACAGCCGGAGCTTCCGATAGGACGGAGGATGAATCTGCTAAGTTAGACAAAGAAATGCTGCTGAAAGCATTTGATGGGGACTGGAGTTTTTTGAAAGAAGTCGTGGAGGTTTTTCTCAGTGATTACCCCCGCCTGCTGGATGACCTTCGCCGGGCCTTAGAACAAAGCGATTCAGATACCCTGATGCGAGCGGCCCACAGCCTGAAAGGAATGCTAAAAAACTTTCAGGCCGAAACTGCAGCGGAGGTTGCCTTTGAGTTGGAAAAAAAGGGCCAGGCTGAAAGTTTCGACGGCGTCCCGGAGGCCATTGACAACCTTGCCGGGCAGGTCGCTGACGTTGATAAAACCCTTCGGGATATCCTTGATCAGTAATCCGGATAAACAAAATGCCTAAAAACAGAATGCCTAAAATGCACTAAAATGCCTAAATTGCCTAAAATTGTGGAGTCGCTTTGCTCCGTCTTTCTATAAGTCGTTGACGCCGGCAGTATGGGAAGCCGGAAATCAGAACAATAAAATGACAACTTACCGTGAGTTTCTAATTTTATAAAATCGATAGAATACATTTACTTTAGGCATTTTAGGCACTTTAGTCCGCCTCCGGCGGATTAGGCATTTCTATGGGCAACTTGACTTTTACACAAAAATATCTTACCTGCACCTGATATCGCTATTTTTCAGGGCGGAGTAATTAGGGGAGTTTATTCAATGAAAAAGAAGATCCTTGTGGTGGATGACGATCGCGTCATGTTAAAATTTATCGGCAAATTGCTGACGCGTGAGGGGCATGAAGTGGTCACGGCCGGGGATGGCTTTGCGGCTTTGAACCTGCTTGCCACTTTCACGCCGGACATCATGTTTTTCGACCTCATTATGCCCAAAATTGACGGTAGCAAATTGATCCAGATTGTCCGCAGCATGCCGCAAGTGAAAGATTGCTATCTGGTCATAGTCTCGGCCGCAGTGGCTGAAATTGATTTCGATTTTGAGCAGACAGGCGCTGATTCATATATTGCCAAAGGCCCTTTCAGTTCGATGTCAGAGCACATCAAGGAAGCAATTGAATTATCGGATACTCCCCTGGCAAAAGAAGAAGAAAAGCCCATTCGCGGACTGGACAGTATCTATGCCCGGCAGTTGACCAAGGAATTGCTTTCACGCAGTCGTCATTTTGAAACCATATTGGAGAGCATGGCCGAAGGAATACTGGAAGTTTTTTCAAACAAAATCGTTTATGCCAATGGTGTGGCCGCTTCCCTGCTCGGCTTGCCACCGGAAAAAATTCTGGCTGCCTATCCTCCGGATCTCTTTAACGAGAGCATCGGTCAACAGTTGGATGAAATCCTGCAGTCGGAATCCTACGAACCGGCTGAAATAGGAGAGAAATCACCGGTCGCGTTAAACGGCAAACAGATTACCATTAAAATCCTGCCGGTTAAAGGAGAGAGTTCCACGGTCATCATCATGTTTACGGATGTGACCGAGCGCAAGCAGCTGGAGATGCAACTGCAGCATGTCCAGAAGATGGAGGCCATCGGTACGATTGCGGCCGGGGTGGCCCACAATTTCAGAAACACGCTCACCGAAATACTGGTAAACAGCCAGCTTATTCAGATGAACTATGAAGATCAATCCGGTCTGCATGAAGTCGCAAATCGTATCAACACCTCGGTAAGAAAGGGCTCCCGCCTGGTTGACGGCTTGCTGCAGTTTTCGCGCAAACAGATTAAAGAAGAATTTGTAATTACCAATCTGGCCGATGTTATCAGCCAAATTTATCAGATTATACAAAAATCTTTTGATCAAAAAATCGAAATACATACCGAATGTCCGAAACAGCTTCCGATTATGGGGGATACCACCAGCCTCAGCCAGGCCCTAATGAACCTTTGCACCAACGCCCGGGATGCCATGCCGAGCGGCGGACGGCTGGAGATAAAGGCGCACCGCGAAGGCAAGCGAATTTTAGTTACGATCTCAGATAATGGTGAAGGTATGGCTAAAGAAACTATTGAAAAATGCTTTGATCCCTTTTATACCACCAAGCCGATCGGCAAAGGTACCGGCCTCGGTCTTTCCACCACCTACGGGATCATCAAAAGCCATGATGGCCTGATCAGCGTGGAATCGAAACCAAACACAGGAACAACCTTTAAAATTCATTTCCCTCTGGCCCTCGGTGAAGAGGAACGTAAACAGGTAGATAAACCATCGATTGTCCGTGGAGAAGGACAACTGGTTCTGGTGGTCGATGATGAACCTGAGATTCTGAACGCCATGAAGGAGTTGCTCGAGTATCTGGGGTATCAATCGGAATTTGCTTCAAGCGGCACAGAAGGCCTTGAGAAATATAAGAGCAAAAAACCCGATGCGGTTTTGATGGATATTAACATGCCGGAGATGGACGGGATCGCCTGCATCGAAGAAATTTTCAATTATGATCCCGACGCCAAAATCTCAATAATTTCCGGTTATGAACTGGACGGTATCAACGGTCTGGGCCAAAAGGCCAAAGCATCCATTAAAGATTATCTGCCTAAACCGGTGGGACTGGGTGATTTGAGCGCATTGCTGGCCAGAATGTTTGAGGAATGAACACAAGAAAT
>JAIVWA010000503.1:0-3869 GCA_049190255.1 Gammaproteobacteria bacterium
AGCTCAGTTTTGTGTAAAACACTGGTAGATAACAGTTTACAGCGATGTCAAAAAATTTCTTTGCACTAAAAACAACAAATTCACAACTAAGATTCTAATATAATCGACAGCATACCTTAATTTTAGGCATTTTAGAGCATTTTAGGCACTTTAGGCATTTTATTCTAAATACCGGCAGACCCGAAACCCCAAATCGATCCGCTTGCCGTCACTGTAGTCCCGGTACGACGACCGTAGCTCACTGATGCTGGATTGTTTCCAGCTGGAACCCCGGATGATGTGATGCTTTCCTTCTGCGGGCCCCATCGGGTCCCGGTATACTTTTTTTGAGTCGTAGGGATAAATCGAATAGTAGTCATGACTCCATTCGGCCGCGTTGCCACTTAAATCATACAGCCCCAGCGGATTGGTTTTAAATTTTGCCGGTGAGGCCATCACGGGGTAGCCATCATTGTACCCTTCCAAATACGAAGACAGCAGGTCCTTGGCGGACTGATCTGCAAAATTGCCGGACTGCAGTGCCGGCGGGAATTTATTCCCCCAGGGGTATTTCAAATTCACCTTTTTTTTATTAAAACGGGTGCAAAATTCCCACTCGGCCTCTGTGGGAAGACGATATCCGGTTCCCACCGGATCTGTGGCCGCCAATTTGCCTCCTTTAAGGATATAGACCGGGGGTAATGCCTCCTTGGCGCTTAACCAGTTGCAAAAAAGGGCGGCCTGTTGCCAGGTTACCCCCACCACCGGTAACTCCGGGTGATTCAAACTGTGGGTTTTGAATTTACCGGAATTGTGGCCGGCTGAAAATTGCTTAAATTCTCTATTGGTGATTTCTCTGATGCCGATATAAAATGGCCGTTGCAAATTAACTTTGCGCAGGGTTTCATTGGAGCGGCGTCCCTGTTCGCGACGAGAGGATCCCATGGTAAACCCCTGGGGACGAACCAATTTCAATTCATAGCCGTTTTTGGCCTTGATGATCGTTTCGGGGTGCGTCTTCGCCGATGACGTTCCAGTCAATCTGATGTTAATTTCCTGGGTAAATCCGGGCCGGGGGGTAATCCGGGTACGATAGGGTTGAAATCCTTTTTTCTTTATCTCCAAACGGTGTTCAACCGCAAGCAGTCGTATCTGTGGAGGGACCGTTCCCCTAGATTTTCCGTCTACAAAAAGATCGGCATCGGGCGGGTCCACCGAAAAATTTATGACGCCCAGTTTTGGTTTCAAAGAGATGGTGAGCGTTTTGGATTCTTCACTGTTCAGTTTTATCTTGCGGTTCGCTTCTTCATATCCGGCCTTGTAAATATGGATTAAATGTTGGGTCTGCGCTGTTAGTTTCAATTCTAGCGGGGTTCGACCGGCGAAACTGCTGCCGACCATGACATTGGCGCCGGCAGGATTGGTTCGCACCCTCAGGATCCCGTCAGCAGGCTGCAATCGGACGGGTTCCAGTTTGCGGGGCTGATTTGCTTTCACAGCAATTACCTGATGCCAGGGTTTGAAACGTTCGGCAGTCAGCACCAGCTCGTGCTCGCCGGCCGGCAATGCGACGGTAAGCGGTGTGGAACCGGCAGAGTTCCCATTGACCATTACACGGGCCCCCCGGGGAACGGAATCGATGGCAATGTCCGACCAACCCGGAACCAGGGCCAGATCCAATGTCTGACGGGTGCCGCAGCCTTCCACCTCCAATTCGGTTTGCAGGTCCTGGTAATTATCAGCACGGATCAGCACTGACCGCCGCCCCGGATTTACTGCCAGATCGGCCGCTGGTGTTTGTCCGATTTGTTTGCCGTCAATAAAGATTCTGGCCCCTTCCAGACTAACCGCTGGTTTGTCCGAGCGATGGGCTTTAAATGACAAAAGTCCCGGCAGTTTGGTCATCGTAAATACGACATCCTGGCTCTTTTCATCAGTCACCGTAAAGCCTTCGTCGAGCAACCGGAAACACTGCCGCTCAGCCTGCAGCCTGTACTCACCCGGACGCAGAAGGTAATGGTCTCCGAATTTTGGAGCGGCCATAGTCCCCTGAATGGAAATACGGCTCGGCTGCGGTTCTATTCGAATGACCACTTGCCGGGCCGTGAAAACAAACCAGGCCGAGGTACAAAGTAAGATAAGAATTAGCGTCAGAGCAGCGCTGATGATCCACCTGGTACGGGAGGTTGATTTCAGGCCCCGGTGACGACGCCCGGGACGAAAGGAAACCGGCTTAATTTCAACCGCTGTCCCGATGCGGTTCTTATCTTCATCTTTTGTTTTCAAATCTTAACCTTGCATTTGACGGTGATGCGAATTGGCTGCCGGCCGGGTTTTACCACAATTTTTTGCCGGACGTCCTGGTAGCCGTCCCGGGCACCAACGACCGTATAGGTGCCCGGCCGCAGCTCAAGTTCACGCACTTCAAAGCGGCCCAGTTTCCCGACCCTGTAAACGGCGATCTGGGTGAGATTATCCGACTCGATGGTGATTTTTACCGGTGTTTTGGCCATTCGCACCAGCCGATCCAGTTTTTTTATGCGGTCTGCCAGCTTCGGTCCCTGCGGTTCGACGTCCCCGGCTTCACTAAGTAAAAGAATTGCATTTTTAAGCTGGCTGTCGGATTCCAGGGTATCCGGTTTGGCCAGAAAGAAATCAAGTCGCTTGGCGATCCGGATTTGCTCGGCGGCGCGTTTTTTACCCCGGCTGGCAAATTGAACGTTTTTGTCGATGTCAAGAACCGCCTGGTATGATTTAAGCGCACTTTGCCAGTCTTCAGTTTGTTCGGCCGCCAACGCCTGTTTCTGCAGCGTATCTATACGCGCCAGGCGCATAGCCTGGTCAACCTGTGAAAGTGCATCCAGGACCTCAAGGGAATTCGGTTTTAATGCTTTTGCTTTAGTCAGTTTTTTACGGGCAACTTGATACTCATTGTTATGAAAAGCCGCCAGGCCCTCGGATATCAGTTGTTGAAATTGTGCTTTTTTTATCCGACCATTGACGGCATCAAGCGTCTCGCGAGCCTCCAGCGAATAGGCATCCAACCGCAGGGCCTTTTGATAATCGGCAGCGGCAAGGGACAGATCACCGCTTGTTTCATGTTGTTTGCCGGAGGCAATCAGCGCTGTTACCGCTTCAATCGTCTTTGCTCTTTGAAGGCCGCGCCGGGCGACCGGGATGGCGGAATCAATCATTAACGCGGTGGCAAATTTCCGTTGGGCAAGGGAGCCATCTCCTGCCTCAAGGGCGGTCTGCCCCTCATCAAGCAGCCGGATCAGCGCGTCAGCACTCCTGCCGGCCAGGTCTTCGGCAATGGTCGTGGCCTGGACATATTGTTCGGAGGCGGCGTTGTATTCTTTTTTTATGTAAAAGGAATCGGCCCCTTGACCGAATTTTATCATCTCAGCATACAACGGCCCTCCCCACTCGGCAACTCCCTTGTTGACCAGGTGGTCCTTGGCCGCTAAATAGTCAGCCAGCTTTTGTTCCGCATTTTCCTTTTCCTTCGCGAGTTGGACCGGATCTGCTGCCGGTGGCGGCTGCTCCGGGGCTGGTCCGGTCGAACTTTTTTCTACCTTTGCCGGGGCTGCCGGCCGGGTTTTGGTTGCGTTGTCTGCTTGAAGCGGATTGTTCGACAGGTAGTGCAACAACCAGCCCCCACCGGTGACCAGCAGCACCAGAGAAACGATCAGCAATAATATTATTTTTCGATCGTGCCGCTTGAAATTGTCGGTGTCGGCCCCTGTGCTTTTGGGGGTGGGGGCACTCAGCGGGGTAATGGTTTCGATGGTTGACCGGGTGGATGCATCTTTTTTAGGCATTTTACCTCAATCACAAATAACGGGTAAACCTGAGAATTCCCGACGATGGGGAGATGCTAATTTAAAGAA
>JAIVWA010000504.1:0-3858 GCA_049190255.1 Gammaproteobacteria bacterium
GATCTTATGTGTGCAAATCTGAAATTTCTTTCAGGCGCTATTCCGGCGGGGCCAGTACCGGACCCCCAATCGAGTTAGGTAGCATTTATTCCATTCGGAATGGTTTAGTTTTTCCTGTGCAAATCTTCAAACACGACCCGGCCGTCGACCATGGTCAACACCGGCCGGCCCTTTAATTGCCAGCCTTCAAACGGTGTATTGCGGCTAAGGGATTGAAAGTTATCGGAATTTACCGTGTACTCCAAATCAGGATCGATGATGGTAATATCCGCTGCTTGACCGACTCGCAACCCGTTTTCGAGCCCGAGAATCCGGGCCGGGTTGGTAGACATCTTCTCAACCATGCCGCTGAAAGACAGTACACCCTCCTGCACCAGCTTCAGGCTCAACGAAACAGCGGTTTCCAATCCAATGATGCCGTTGGCGGCTGACGCAAAGGCAACATCCTTTTCTTTTTGCGAATGGGGCGCGTGGTCGGTGGCAATGGCGTCGATGGTTCCATCAGCAAGGCCTTCGCAAATCGCCTCCCGGTCAGCCTCTGTGCGCAGCGGGGGATTCATTTTGGCATGCGTGCCGCTGTCATTCACCGCATTTTCCGTCAATGTAAAATAATGCGGTGCGGTTTCAGCGCTAACCCGGATGCCCCTTGCCTTGGCATCACGGATGGCACGAACCGATTCCAACGAACTGACATGGGCTATATGAACCGGTGCTGCGGTCAATTCACAAAGGGCGATGTCCCGCAAGACCATGATGCTCTCACTGGCGCTGGGGATTCCGTGGTAGCCTAATTTTTTGGCCACCGCCCCTTCATGCATGGCACCGCCGGCTGCCAGGCTGATGTCTTCGCAGTGGGAAATAACCATGAGGTTCAGGTCCCGGGCGGCTTCCAGGGCCCGGCGCATCATATGACTGTCCATCACCGGATGGCCGTCATCCGAAACAGCCACCGCACCGGCTTCTTTGAGTTCATTGAAATCACACCGTGTTTTCCCCTCTATCCCTTTACTGATAGCAGCTACAGGATAAATTCGGACCATATTTAACTGAGACGCTTTGGCCCGGATATATTCAGTTATCTGCCTGCTGTCATTGACGGGGCTGGTGTTCGGCATGCAGCAGACCGCGCTGAAACCACCCCAGGCCGCCGACCGACAGCCGGATTCGATGGTCTCCTTGTGCTCGTCACCCGGCTCCCTCAGATGAACATGCATATCAATTAAACCGGGGGTCACGATTCGGCCGGAGGCGTCAATTATTCGGAGATCAGGATGTTGAATGTTTGACGCTTGATCCGGGGCGATGAGCGGTTCATTCTCAACAATCCCGGCAATCTTTCCATCTTCGACAACGATGTCGGCGGTACCGTCAAAATGACCCGGATCAATTATTCTGCCGCCGGTTATTCGGATTTGCATGGCATTTCTCCCGCATCATTTCAATCGTTCAGGCTAAAATGACGGAACTGGAGACTAAGGCCGGAACCAGGGATACCTCAATGTTGATTCAATAAACATGCCATTATCTCAAAATTCGTCCCAGACGATTCCACCGGACGCCAAAATTTAGTTTGTCCCATGACCAGTAAACGATAAAAGCTTTCCCGTTGACGGCCTTAATATCTACAAACCCCCAGAACCTGCTGTCATAGCTTTCATCACGGTTGTCCCCCATGACGAACAGTGAATTTTGGGGGACCGTAATGGGACCGAAATTATCCCTTGGTTTGTTGTTTCCGGAAATGATGTGCGGGTCCGTATGGACCCCATAGTCATGATTCACCGGCTTGTGATTCAGATAAAGCTGTTTATCCCGGCTTTCAATGATGTCACCGGCCACCCCGACAACCCGCTTGATAAAATCTTTGTTAGGGTCCACCGGATATTTGAATACAATGATATCTCCTCGCTGGGGCGATTTAAGGGGAATGATGGTTTTGTTCCAGTAAGGTATCTTAACGCCGAAAATGAATTTGTTGACCAGAATGTGATCGCCGATTTGCAGCGTCTGCTTCATGGAGCCTGACGGTATTTTAAAGGCCTGAACCACAAAGGTCCGTATAACCAGGGCGATCAGAATTGCCACCAGGATGGCTTCAATATTCTCTCGCAGGTGACTCTTTTGGGGGATGTGCGCATCTTTTTCAGCGGGGCGTTCTTTTTTCAAGTTTAGCATAACCTTTCTTTAGTATTTATCTGAAATATATAATAATACTCTTAAAATAATATTGGCGAAGATTCCGGCAACCACATCATCTGCAACGATGCCGATACCTCCGGCAAGACGTTTGTCCAGGGTTCGAATGGGAAAGGGCTTTAAGATATCCAGAATTCTGAAAATAATAAAACCGATCACCGCGGTTGTCAGATTAAACGGCAACCCGATTAATGTTACCACCATCCCGGCGACCTCATCAATAACAATGCAACCGGGATCTTTTTTCTTTAATGTTTTTTCAGCTGCATGTGCAATCCAGACGGCAAACCCAATAAAGAGCACTGCTAAAATAATGGCCGGCGGCAATTGAATTCCGGCCAAAAGAAAACAAAGCGCAAGCCCGATCAAAGATCCTAACGTTCCGGGCGCCGGGGGGATATTGCCAACATAAAAGCCCGTAGCCAGAAATAAAACCGCTTTTTCTCTAAAATTCATGGCCCGTGTTTATAATTTGGCCCAATATTTGTCAAGATACTTGAGTGAATGTCGAATGACGAATTACTAATGACGAATGATGGAATCGCTTCGCTCTGTCTTTTTATTTAAAATTAAATGACAGAATACCTTAATTCCTCCGCCCTGAAAAATAACCATAACAGGGTTGGGTAGTATAAATATGCTATTTTTCAGGGCGGAGTAATTCGTCATTCATTTTTTCCGCGGCCTCTTTGGCAACCGTATCGTAAACCAATCTTAACGGGAGGTTATTTTCAAGGGCTATTTTCCGGCACACTTCGTACTCGGGTACATGGCGAATACGGCCCTGGGGATCTTTGACCCGCTTTACCGCTAGGGTGCCAAACCTTGTCTCAACTTCCAGCTGATCCCGCCACAGCAACCGCCTGCGGGCGCTGTAATATCGGACCCCCAAGGTGGTTGTCTCAGACAGGATGCGGTCAATGACCGTGGTTTTGCTGTCCTCTTTGCATAGTACCTGAAGCATGGTGCCGGGTCTATTTTTTTTCATGTAAACGGGTATCCAGTAAACATCCAATGCCCCGTCCGCAAACAGTCGGTCCATTAAATGGCCGAATAACTCCGGATTCATATCATCGATACAGGTTTCAACGATGGAAATTTGATCTTCCTGCAGCTCACCGTCTAAACCCGCCGATGTTTCAGATCCGGCCGATAAAATGATCCTTAAAAGATTGGGCCTCTCCTCGAGGTCGCGCTGCCCGGCCCCGTATCCGATCCGGGTAATGACCATCTCCGGCAGGGGTTCAAACCGTTGGGCCAGGCCGGTGAGGATAGCCGCGCCGGTGGGCGTAACCAACTCGTGGGGGATATCCGAGCCATATACCGGCACGCCTTCCAGAATGCCCAGCGTCGCCGGCGCCGGCACCGGAAGTTTGCCGTGGCTGCAGGTAACAAATCCTCTTCCCAGGGGAACCGGCGAGGCAACGATCTTTTTGATACCAAGATAATCAATTCCCAGTGCCGTTCCAACAACATCAACAATGGCATCGATACCGCCGACTTCATGAAAATGCACCTGATCGAGAGGACAACTATGAATGCGGGCTTCTGCTTCGGCAAGCTTTTTAAAAATATTCAAACTCGTTGATTTGACCGCATCGGCAAGCGCACAGCCTTCGATCAGAGAACGGATATCAGAATAATTTCGAGAGGTTGTGTTGT
>JAIVWA010000505.1:0-3857 GCA_049190255.1 Gammaproteobacteria bacterium
CCGTATAGTTATAATCGACGTCTGAGCGGGGTGACCCGTCAGGCGAAAGCTTGATCGTAAACGTCCTTGCCGGTGAAGGGCTAGCAAGACTCCGGGCCGTAGCATAAAGCGAACTTTGCAGCCTCGTTACACGACCCACATGAGAACCGGCGTGTGTGGGGTGCGGTTGCCGAGCCACTGCGAAAATGGCGAAGGCTATCACTGTCGGGGAAGAAACAACCATAGACACTCGACAGGACCGTCGGGGTACGGAAGATGGCACGGAGTCATAGATACGCGGAGCAAATTGGGGAATCTGTCTGTACCAGCCCATACGAGGCCGTAGGGCAAGGATCCAATGGACGAAGAAAATAAGGCATAGGAAGGGGCAGACAGACTCGGATGAGGCCATAGTAAGCAATGACCTGGTGTGACAACATAACACACCGGAGAGCCAAGGGCCTCTGGACTGGCGTGCTGGCGCTATCTCGCTCCGCCTGAAATGCCTGATAGGGCTACAGGAGCAAAGGGCAGCAGCTTTAGTTGCGTATAAGTTGGAACGTACAGGGTGCATGTGGGTCTCGCACTTAAACCTTGTGTTTTTCAGCGAAGGTCGCAACTGAATCCCAGTTTGAAGCCGTACTGGGGAAAACCCGACGTACGGAATTTTAGAGGGGGAGCAGGAAACGTGATGCAAGGTTATGTTGCATGCACGCGCCTGCTCTCCACTCGGCGTTGATTCGTGGCTTAATTTAAATATTGGAAATTATGGGTAGATTAGCCACAGCTATGATTTTAGCTGGAATTTGATAGAAAACAAAAGGAGCTGGTTTTATGGGCAATCAGATCAGGACCACTATACTGCTGGCAGTGATGACAGCTCTTATCATCTGGGTTGGTCAGCTTTTGGGCGGTCGACAGGGAATGATAATCGCGCTAATTTTTGCTGCCGGTATGAATTTTTTCAGCTACTGGTATTCGGATAAGCTGGTGTTGAAAATGTACCGCGCCAGCGAAGTAACATCCGGGCAGGCCCCCGAGTTCTATGAGACGGTTCAACGCCTGACCCGGCGGGCCGGACTTCCCATGCCGAAATTATATGTCATACCCCAGCAAACCCCAAATGCTTTTGCTACCGGTAGAAATCCGGAACATGCCGTCGTTGCGGTTACAGAAGGTCTGCTGAAGGTTATGAACCCCGAAGAAGTTACGGGAGTTTTGGCCCATGAACTGGCTCACGTCAAAAACAGAGACATACTGATCGGCAGCATCGCGGCGACCATGGCAGGGGCCATAATGATCCTTCCACGGCCCACATGTTTATTGTCAATCCCTTATCCGGCAGAAGTCTGATGAGCTTATTTTCTACCCATCCGCCCCTGGAAGAAAGAATTGCGCGTTTGCGCGGTACGCCGCCGCCGGCGACAGGTAAAGTTGAGTCCGGTGGAGATCGAAGAACGGCGAATGCGAAAGCAGCCTGGGACCGGTTGTCGGAATAGTTGGGAGTTGATTAAGTTGATTGGGTTGATGGGTTGATTAAGTTAGCAGGTGTTCGATAGCGGAATTAAAAAGCATAGCGCATAGAGCATGGCGCCTAGCGTATAGGCAGAGGGCAGAAGGTTTCGAATGCGGAATTCGGAATTAAAGGAAAAAAGCTAAAGACACACATGAAAGACGGAGGGCAGAAGATAGATGACGGAGGATAGATGAACTATTAAGGTGGCAGGATTCAATTCAGGCGTATATTGAATATCGAATGTCGAACAAGAAATTTCGAATGATGAAGTTTATTGCTCGTCAGGTTTTTCCTTTCGACATTCATTATTCCTTGTTCGATATTCGATATTCTATTTATCTTCAAAATTAATTGAAAAATCCGGATTAATGTATGTCAGCAACATTCGGAACTGCTGCAGGCGGCGGCTTCCTTGCCCTTAATCCAGGTCTGGATGATATAAGAAGCGCAGCCGACTCCCGGGGTGACACGGATGGCGCCGGCCGCACAATTCTGGGCGCAAGCGCCGCATTCCATGCAGCCATCAAGATCGCCGATTTCAGCTTTTTTACCGTTCATTTGAAACACGGCATGGGGACAAACGATTTCACACACACCGCAGCCAACACACGCCTCCACATCAAGTTGCAGCGTCGTTACCCCTTCTAAATATCTAAAGTTTTCCATTTTGTAGCACCTTGCTTCTTTAACGATTTAATTTTAGGCTGCCTGCGTCTCGCCGCTTGTCACTCGTCGCTGGTTGCTGGCCTCTGGTCGGCACGGGGGCCGACCCTACTCGATTATTCGAACTGATCACCAGGCGTTGCGGACGCAAGTTCTATCGAGCATCGAGTATCAAGTATCGAGAATCCAGTATCCAGTATCGAATATCCAGTATCGCGGGTCCAGAATTACGGATCTTCTATCCAATAAAAGCCGCACTTATCCACGCCACCAGGGCAACCAATACAGCGCCCGCCTGTACCGGGATCGCCAGCCGCATTTCTTTTTCGACCCCCGACGGTGACGTAAACGGGGTGGAACCGGTAAAATTCATTGCCAGATAGGAGCTTATTGCCACGGTTATGAGCAGCAACGCCATGGTTTCCAACCAGATGAGGCCGCTTTTGAAAAGCAGCACCACGGATAGCCCCACAACCACTCCGGTAAGGGCACCCTTCAGTGCGAAGGCCCGTCCTGGAAGCCAGGGCAGTAAAATCGGTGCGGCCATCGCGCCGGCCAGAATACCAGCGGCATAGGCGGCCAGTGCCATCAGGCCCCGGTACCAGGCATCATTCAAAGAGAAAAAGTTCGTCCCGATACCCGACAGAAAAAATACAGCCAACAATACCCAGAATGTCGGCTTGGGCAGATGAGAAAGCTCTACCGGTATCAGCACGGTTCGTTCCCAAATTGAAAAGGTCACCTGCCGCATCGATTTGTCTGTGCGGTTGTCGGCCGCGATAAAACGTTGGATATCTTTGGCCCGGACCGGCCCCCAGATTACTTTAAAGCCACTTGCTTTTTTTACCTGATGGGCGGAAACGCCGGTGGCACCAAGCTGGGGCAAAATAAGTTGATTGTGGCTGACGACCTTGTTCAGCCTGGTTTGGTTTACCCGATCTACCACTTCCCGGGTTGAAAAGAGCGCTTTGCCGGCGGCACACCAGACATTGATGCCGCGGGTATCCAGTACCAACAGCCAGGCATCCAAGGCAGTTAGCTCCTGGCGCAGGCTGTCAAAAGTGAGCTTGTAGTTGGCGGTGACCAGAACCGGTGAATCCTGATCGGGATTTCCCACACAGTATAGTCCGGGAGCGATTTTATATTGATCTCTTTTTATCCCCAGGCGGGCGATCAGCGTACCCAGATGATCGGGGCTCGCAAGTTTTGTCTTAACCCGCGGAACCGGTCCGCATGGTGAATCTTTAAAGTCCGTTACAAAGTTGAGTAGATTATAGCCCGGTTTTGCGAGTGGGCTGCTCTGCGGCCCAGGTGGAGATCCGCAGCAAACCTCACTTTGAATGGTTTCTTCAAACGATTGAAGCCCGGTCTGCATACTGGACAAACCGCTGCAGCTGTCGCCGGAGCAGCACTCATTGTTCTGCCGGTCTAAATCACCCATATTATGTAACCTCTTCCTTTGGAGTGTTGGAGTATTGGAGTACTGGAGTGATGTATGAAGATCGGATAGCCTTTCCAACACTCCAATACTCCATCACCCCACTATCGCAAGAACCTATGCCTTTTAAAAGCCCTGGATTTTCCGTATTTGATTTAAGCTGTTTGCCACAGGAACATTGCCTCAAACTGAGACACACCCGGCAGCGGTCGTCACTGCACTGCTGGCAGGAAAAGCAATCTTGGCACGGATGCTTTTTAG
>JAIVWA010000506.1:0-3847 GCA_049190255.1 Gammaproteobacteria bacterium
CGAATCGTGGAAGGGAGCTTGATCACCATAAATGAATATACTCATTAGGGAACTCTCATGAAACTATTTAACATCCTGGCCATCTTGATCACCTTGTCGGCTGGTTTCAGCTATTTGAACCACCGTTTCATACGCCTGCCGACTACCATCGGCTTGATGGTTATTGCCTTGCTGGTGTCCCTGGGGTTAGCGGCCCTGGGGCCCCTGGGTTTTGGCCTGGAAGAGGATGCGCGTCGGCTTCTGGCAAGTATCGATTTTGATGAAACCCTGCTGCATGGCATGCTGTCATTTTTGCTGTTTGCCGGAGCGCTGCATGTCAACCTGGAAAACCTGGCGAGACAAAAATATATTATCGGGCTGCTGGCGACATTCGGTGTCATGGGTTCGACGGTCATCATCGGGTTTATCAGCCGGTGGGTGCTGGCCCTGCTGGGAATTGACCTGCCGCTGATCTACTGTCTTCTCTTCGGTGCCTTGATTTCACCCACAGATCCGATAGCGGTTCTTGGAATCCTCAAAAAGGTGGGGGTTTCGGAAAGCCTGGAAACCAAAATATGCGGTGAATCCCTGTTTAACGACGGCGTGGCGGTGGTGGTATTTCTGGTGTTTCTGCAAATCGCCGCAGGCACCCACGAGGTGACGGCCGCATCCGTGCTGGGCTTGTTCTTTAAAGAAACGCTGGGAGGAATTGTATTCGGATTGCTGATCGGATGGGTGGCCTATGGCATGCTCAAAAGCATCGACAACTATCAGGTGGAGGTTTTGATTACCCTTGCTCTGGTAGCGGGCGGATTTGCCCTGGCCGATGAATTGCACATCTCCGGCCCCATCGCCATTGTTGTGGCCGGTCTTTTAATCGGCAACCACGGAAGGATGCTGGCCATGTCCGATCAGGTGCGTGAACACCTGGACACATTCTGGGAACTGGTGGACGAAGTCCTAAACGCCGTGCTGTTTGTCCTCATCGGCCTGGAAGTGCTGGTGCTGACCTTTACCCGAGAATATTTCATCGCCGGTCTTTTATTAATACCGCTGTTGCTCCTGGCCCGATTTGTCAGCGTGGGTTGGCCGGTGCTGATCTTACGGCTGTTTCGGACATTCAGCCCGGATGTGATCAAGATCCTCACCTGGGGCGGTCTGCGTGGCGGAATATCCGTGGCCCTGGCCCTGTCGCTGCCGCCGGGCAAGAATCGCGAGGTTATTCTGGCCATTACCTATATGATTGTGGTATTTTCCATCATCGTCCAGGGCCTGACCATCGGCAAACTCGTCCGCAGGAGTCAACGGTTAGAAAAGGAATAGCTACCAAGGCACCATAAGCGCTAAGTTGTTTTGTAAATGTTCACACGTTGCATCTATGCCAACGGGGTTGGTTTGCAAGATGAACGTCCAACATCGAACGTCCAACGTCGAACATCGAATAATGATGTCGCTCCGCTCCGCAATTTAATTTCATTTGTTTTCATAAATCCGATGTCAAACCTTGAATGACTATTTCTGTTTCTTTTCAGCCCTTCGACTCCGCTCAGGGCCGTGAGCCTGTTGAAAATCCCGAGCTTGTCGAGGTGGTTGAAAATCCCGAGCTTGTCGAGGTGGTTGAAAATCCCGAGCTTGTCGAGGTGGTTGAAAATCCCGAGCTTGTCGAGGTGGTCGAACGGCCGTTTTGATACTCGTTACAAAAATCTTAATTAATTCTCGTGTTTCCTCCTTTTCTCATTCAAAATTCGATGTTGGACGTTCGATGTTCGATGTTCATCCTTTCAATGTTCGACCTGCCCGCAATGCCTTGAAACTGGTGCGAGGAAAATCTGATAATTTTATTCATAACTCAATGATTATGCTAACTCAACGCACTATGCATGGCAGGCGGGTGTTGGGCGTTCATCTTTCTAATCATAGCGTTCTTCCTTCCACGGATCCGCAGAATTACTGTACCCCGAGTTTTCATAATAGCCCGGTTCGTCAACAGAGGCAAACCGGATCGCCTGGAGCCATTTGACACTTTTATAAAAATACCGATCCGGCACCAGGCCGCGCAGCGGTGCACCATGGGTGTCAGGAAGATCCTGACCGGAATATCCGTGAGCCAGAATCACATTATCCCTGCGGGCTTCGCTCAGCGGGATGTTGCTTGAATAATCACCCGGGGCCTCAAAAATGACAAAACGGGCGCTTTCTTTAACCCTGACCAGATCCATGACGGTCGACATGGGAATACCGCGCCAGCGGGAATCCAGCAGGGTCCAGCCCGTCACACAATGAACATCACACGTCAGATCAACCTGCTTTAGTTCCATCAGGTCGGGATATTTCAAAGTGCGGGGATTTTCAACTTCCCCGCTGATCTCAAGGCGCCAGTCGGATGCGACTTTGGACCCCCGGGTACCGCCCATATTAGGCAATGCCTTGACAGCATGCTGGCCGGGAGGGATTCGCGGTCGTCCGTCGGGCCGAAGTTCAGCCGCAAGGGCACGGTTTTCGGAATCCATCAGCTTTACGAATACACCCGGTAACCCGATGGATACCAGGGTTCCCCCGGCAGCTGCCATAAAATCCCGGCGGGTAATTTTTTTGAATTTTTCCATAACCACCTCGGTACGGGTTAGAAGTTATCACCTGAATTTTTACCAGCAAACTTCGCTTCGGATAGATCACCAATATACACTCTTATTCACTGTCGGTAAGAATACGTACACAATTCAGGTATCTAATGAGGAGATCGGATGAAGAACTATCGCCCATACTTGATGGAAGATGACCAGGAGGCCGTGCGCCTGGATGTAAAGACGGATGTTGCGACTGTTGAAAAACAAGCCTTATGGGCCGGCATTAAACCCGGTATGCGGGTTGCCGATTTAGGATGTGGCGCGGGTAAAACCACCTTCCATCTAAACCGGCTGGTTCAACCAAACGGTCAAACCGTCGGCCTAGATCTCGCCCAGCAACGCATCGAATATGCCAAAAAACATTATAGTAATGAAAGCATCGAGTATGTTATCGCCGACATCCGCAGGCCGCTGGAGGACCTTGGGCACTTCGATTTTATCTGGGTTCGTTTTGTCCTCGAATATTATCTTGAGGACAGCTTCGATATTGTTAAGAATATTACCAAAAACCTAAAGCCCGGTGGGATTATTTGCCTGATTGATCTGGACTACAATTGCCTGCGGCATTACGGGCTGCCCGAGCGCCTCAGTCGAGCCACCTCCGGCATTATGAATTGGCTTGAGAAAAAATTTAATTTTGATCCCTATGTAGGTGTAAAACTCTATTCTTTTCTTTATGATTTGGGGTTCGTTGATGTTGATGTGGACCTCAGCGCCCACAATATGTTTTTTGGGGAGCTAAAAGAAAATGAAAAGTTTAACTCCATGCAAAAGGCTCAAATAGCCGGAAGAAATTCGGGTTATCCGTTTGAGGAATACGATGGGAAAATTGCTGAATTTCTGGAAGAGGTCAAGACTTTTTTCAACGATTCGAGAGTGTTTTACTATACGCCGCTGATTGCCTGCAGAGGCCGTAAGCCCTAGTATTGTGTTCCCCAAATAGTTTAAAAAAAGTCGAACAGGATATCAAAAATTAATCGATTTGACTCATTTTATTCCGTTTCGGATTTGTGATTTGAAAATTGGGATTTATTTGGAATTTGTGATTTGGAGTTTGTGATTTAAGCCAATATGAATATAGGAGAGACTGTCCTGCAAGATCCACCCCAGCCTTATAAATTTCATCTGGGATACTATTCTAGATAAATCTCACCAGGCGTTTTAAATACCGGAAGTAAGCATCTGAATATTGCAGGCTGCACATCCAGAGGTTGTAAGTCTTATCGTATGGACTCTGCTTT
>JAIVWA010000507.1:0-3837 GCA_049190255.1 Gammaproteobacteria bacterium
GGCACCAACTTGCCTTTTTCTTAAATGCATCTTTTCGACAGTAAAAGCGGCCTTATTTTTAAGCTCACGCCTTAGTTGCCGGTGTTCTACCTTGGGCGACCCCAGAGCATAGGGTGCGTTTCAAAAGGTCGAGGATGAGCGGGTGAAGGCGGATTGTAATTTTAGGAAGGTTTGTGACTGAATATCATGGAGGTGAATTTAAAGACATGCAGAAAATAACCAGGTTTCCCAAAAAAAATTGCACCCCATTTCTATTGATTACCTTGATCCTCTGTTTGAGTTTTTCAATTCGTACCGCTTCGTGTGAAGAACTCCAAGATAACAAGGTTCTTGATGAGAAAGTTAGAATGTTCCTGGAGAACCGTAAAGGTACATGGCATGATTGGAACGTCCCATACTCTGACGGTAAGATCCTGTATGATCTCGTCCTTAAAAACAAATACAAGAAAGCAATAGATATTGGGACCTCCACCGGACTTTCAGCGATCTGGATAGCATGGTGCTACGTCTCAATTTAATTGAACCTGGATATACCACTTTAGCTGACATAGCAAAACGCTGCCAGCAGCATGATTTAGCACTGGCAGCGTAAGCAGATTTATTTACTGATCGATACTGTTTTTAAGGAGCTGCACGGCATCCACGAAGCTGCATTTTCCCACCGTCATGACCAAATCAATGGGGTTGAAGTTTTTTTGACAATCAAAACATCTAGCCAAGTTGGTTTCATGGTTGGTGGCGGTATGAAAGTTGTCGCACAGCGGGCAGCGGAACCGCAGTATTGCGTTTACGTTGCGCACCTTAAGGTTCAATAAATCGGTGATGACCTCATCGATGGGGATTTGATTACGCAGCATTCTAAGCAAATTTGCACTATAGTGTTTTGACATGGTTGTCTCCCTAAGGCAGATGTAATTCAGTCATTGTTTCGTTTACCAGCGCTTCGGTTATCTTGTTCAACCCGCGGGCCGCCGCATTGATCAGACAAGCCGTGGCGACGTTGTTAATCTGACGTGGCACTCCACCGGTATAGTCATGAATAAGGTTTTTGGCTTCGGGTTCAAAGATTTTATCTGCGCCCCCGGCCTTGGTGATGCGGTAATCGATATAGGCCGATGTTTTTTCCATTGACAGCGCGCGCATAATAAATTGTAGAGTTATGCGCTGGAGCAGGTCGGCATGGGAAGAACGTTTGAGGATCTGGCTTAAATTCTCCTGTCCGCACAGCAGGATTTTCAAAGATATTTGTTCATCGATGGAAGATATTAACAATCTAAGATCGGTAAGGGTTTGCGGATCGATCAAATGGGCTTCGTCAATTATAAAAAGGGTACATTTATCATTTTGATTGATGCGCTCAAGGATCTGCAACAGTATACGGTCTTTGCCCATTTGGGGTTTTTCACCGAGCTTGATGACAATAAGTCTTAAAAAGGCATTGGCATTTAATGGTGTGAGATGAAGATAGACTGGATTGTAACGATTTTGGGGCAGCTCATGGATAAAAAGCCTGAGCAGAGAAGATTTGCCCAGGCCTGTTTGACCGATGATCAAAGCAATGCTGCCTTGTTGTTCAAAGAATTTGAGTCTGGCCAGGGCTTGGTCGGTGTGCTCATCGCGAAGCAGCCATTGGATGGGTGGTTTTTCGGTAAATGGGTGTGCGTTGAGAGAAAAATGGTTAAGAAACATTTTCTGCCTCCTTTCGGATTAATTGTTTAAGTTCCCGGATGATATAGGGAAGCGTTGGATAAAGGGCCTTTTCAAAGGCCTGTTTGACCATTTGGCGATTGATCGCCAGGCTTTGGTTATAGACTTTTTTAAGCGATTCGAGCTGGCCGGCGGAAAGATCAGCCAGCGCGGCCTTTTTGCCCATCAGTTGGGCTACGGTTTTAGCAAACTCGTGAAAAGGCCAAGGCCGTCGTTGAACAACTTTACGGTAATCAATGCCGCCGGTCTGTTCGGCCAGCATTTGTTTGTGCTGTCGGATCAAAAGTTCGGTGTAGCTGTGCTTGGGTTTGCCTTGCGGTTGTTGGGGGTGTGCCGGGATAACGGTTGTACGATCGTGAAGGGTGCCGCAGCCCAGATATTGACCGCCGAGCGAATAGATGTGGACGGTATCCCACGATGAGAACGGATCGTATTTAACCTGTAGCCGGTCGCCGCGCAGTTTGGCATCGACGCGGTAAAAGCGTTTATCGAGTTGGACATCGGAAAATGTTTTATTGACGGTGCGATTAACACTTTGCATGAAAGACTCAATGACTTTAGCCATATCCACTGAGCGAATGACCGTCAGCCCGTTTTGGTAGCGCTGCTCGGGTGGTTGTTTGGTCTCGGAGTGTATGGTTTTGTGGTAACTGACGGCCAGCCATGCAGACAGGCAACGGTTGAGTTGTTGCAAAGTTAGGATATCACCGGCACGGATTTCGGCTTCCAGCTGCATTTGAATGGTCTGGATGAGCCGTTCGATCAAACCGCCGGCCGGCGGGTCTTTGGCGGGACGATGCAGCAGTTTGATATTGAGTCGATAACAGGCGGCTCTCAGCGCGTTTGCCAGGTAGATTTTGGCACGATCCACATAAAGCTGCAGAGGTGCGCCATGAGTGGAAAGTGCGCGGATCAGAGAATCGATCAAAACATCCAGATTTTGCCTGAAGTAGTATCGGGCCTCCACCGCATATCGGCTGTGGCAGTCGATGAAAGCCGACAGATAGGTGGGTACCACCTGACCGTTTTGCAACACATAGGGTCCATCTTCAAAATCACCGACCCATAGATCATGGGTATGATTGCGTGTCCATCGTTTGCGAACCTTTTTGCGAAGTACGCCCAGTTTGAGGCGGGTCGCGTTGGCGTGTTTAAGATGCCGGTAAAGAGTCGAACGGGGCACGGTTACCCCGTACATCTCTTCTATGAGCCGGTTAATGATATCCGGGCTTCGAAAGGGCTGTTCTTTTTTCAGTTCAACGGCCTTGCCGATGATTGAAGCTGCAATATTGCGGGCTTTTCCACGATCGCTTCGGCTCTTACGGGCCAAGGCGTCAAAGCCGCCCTGGCTGTAGCGATTGAATTTACGACGCAGGGTGGAAAGCGAAGGGTTGCCGATGCGCCCATCGGGGTAACGGATCTTTTTTTGGGTCAATTGTTTGAGATACCGGTTGATCAGTTCCGGCTCGATTTCTTCATAGATGACCGGACTTAGCAGATCACACCAGAAGATAGCCCACTTTTCCTGCTCTTTGTCCAAGCGCATGCCTCCTTTTTGATCTTTAGAGGCAAGCATAGCTCAGCTAAAGGCACAGCGTATTGCCAACTTGGTGAAAATTGAGGTTTTGAAGGTGACCTGGAAAAAAGCTTCGATAACCACCAGCTGGCGGCAGCCGGAAAGCTGTTTTTTGCGCTCATTGGTTTTATATTTTCGCTGCGGGACAATTATCCGGGCAAGGTCTCGGCAAATGCTTGATACGGGATTTTCCTGAAGCAGCAGGGTCAAGGCTGTACGGCAGGTATTGGTCAAACGTCCCAGGCTGGTAATCCAACGGTGGATTGTTGATGGAGCCAGAGTAGCATCGTTTTGAGGATATCCCGGAGCGCTGTTATCGACCATCACAGCCTGCTGGTATGTCATCTTGTCGGATTCGACGTAATTGGCAGAAAATCCCGTGATGCTCGGCCGCGTATAGTGTTTGTGAGGGATGGCAAAATCCGGGTAATTGGTGAAGGTCTTGTCGCAACCAGGACATCTAAACCGAACCAGGCTGCAGTAAGCCGCTTTGATTAACATCTCGATAATAATTAAAAAGCGGCGTTCACGGTATGCGTGAATCTTGAAAAATT